>JAMPXR010000472.1 GCA_023701085.1 Ramlibacter sp.
AGGCCGTCCTCAGGCCCGAAAACGTTTGCGCGTGAGCGCCAGCGCCACCCAGAACGCGCCCACCGTGTAGGCCGCGAGCACCAGCAGGCTGCGCACCGGATGGGCCGGCCACTGGTCCATGAACATGGGCCGCACCAGCTCCACCGCGTGGGTCAGCGGCAGCCAGCCGGAAAAGGCCAGCAGCAGGCCGGGCAACTGCTCGCGCGGGAAGAACACGCCCGACAGGAACATCATCGGCGTGAGGAACAGGGTGAAGTAATAGGTGAAGAAGTCGTAGCCCTGGGCCAGCGCGTTGAAGATCAGCGCGATGCAGGAGAAGGTGATGCCCGCGCCCAGCAGCACCAGCCAGGCCGCGAGCAGCTTGGGGCTGTGGCTGATGTTCAGGGCCAGCATCACGAACAGGATGGCGGTGGCCGTGAACTGGGCCTTGAAGCCGGCCCACAGCATCTCGGCCAGCACCACGTTGTCCAGGCCGACCGGGGCGTTCATGATGCCGTCCCAGGTCTTTTGCACGTGCATGCGCGAGAACGCCGAATACAGCGCCTCGAAGGAGGCGGCGTTCATCGCGCTCAGGCAGATCGAGCCGCTCGCGAGGAACAGGATGTAGGGCACGGCTGTCGGCCCGGCGGGAGTGGCCATGGTGACCTGCCCCACCAGCGCGCCCATGCCGTAGCCGAACGCGACCAGCCACATCAGCGGCTCCGCGATGTTGCCCACCAGGCTGGGGATGGCCAGCTTGCGCCACACCAGCAGGTTGCGCAGGAACACCGGCCACCAGCGCAAGGACAGGTCCGGCACGCGCCAGATGGACGGTGCGCCTGCATTCATGGAGATGGCCGGGACACTCACGTCAACCCTCCTCCCGGATTTGCCGTCCGGTCAGCTTCAGGAAAAGATCCTCGAGGTTGGCCGGGCGGTGCAAGGTGCGAAGCTGGGGCTGCGCCGCCAGCGCGTCCAGCAAGGGCTTCGCATAGCCCGTGTAGAAGAACACGGTCTCGCCGCTGACCTCCACCCGGGCGGCCAGTGCCTTGAGCCGCGAGTCGACCAGCTCCAGGGCGCCGTTGCCGTACACCTCGACCACGTCGGGCTCCAGATGCTGGGCGATGAGGTCGCGCGGTCGGCCCTGCGCGATCTTCCTGCCATGGTCCAGCACGATCAGCCGGGAGCACAGCCGCTCCGCCTCGTCCATGAAGTGGGTGGTCAGCAGGATCGACTTGCCCTGCTGCAGCAGCAGTTGCAGCCGCTCCCACATCAGGTGCCGCGCCTGCGGATCCAGGCCGGTGGTCGGCTCGTCCAGCAGCAGCAGGCGCGGATCGTTCACCAGCGCGCGCGCCAGGCTGAGCCGCCGGCGCATCCCGCCCGAGAGTTCGCCCGGACGCGCGTCGGCCTTGTGCGACAAGGCGGCGAACTCCAGCAGCCGGGGAATGCGCTCGCGGATCTGCGCGTGCTTCATCCCGAAATAGCGACCGTAGACCAGCAGGTTCTCGGCGCAGCTGAAATCCGGGTCCAGCGAATCGAACTGGCTGACCACGCCCAACTGGGCCTTGATCGCCAGTGCGTCCTTGGGCATGGACAAACCCAGCGCCGTGATGGAGCCGCGGTCGGGGACCGTCAGCCCCAGGCACATGCGCAAGGTGGTGGTCTTGCCGGCGCCATTGGGGCCGATCACGCCCAGGCATTCGCCGCGCGCGATTTCGAACGACACGTCGTCCACCACGGTGTTCCCGCCGTAGCGCTTGGTGAGGCCCGCGGCTTCGAGCAGGAAGTCGGACATGGGCTTTATTGTGTCGCAGGCGCTGAAGGCCGCTTCCCTTGGCCTAGAATTTTCGGTTCATGAACTTGCGCCTTGCTTCGTGTCCCATCGCCTGGCCGTGACGCCGCAATACCTGCTGCCCAAGCGCGTGATCACCGCGCTGGCCGGCAAGCTCGCCAACCTGCGCGGCGGCGCGCTGACGCATGCCGTCATCCGCAGGTTCGTCGCCCGGTACGGGGTCGACATGAGCGAGGCGGCCGATCCGCGCATCGAGAGCTACGCCACCTTCAACGAATTCTTCACCCGGGCGCTGCGCCAGGGCGCCCGGCCGATCGCCACCGCGCCGTTCGTCTGCCCGGTGGATGCGGCCGTGAGCCAGTTCGGCCCGATCGAACACGACCAGATCTTCCAGGCCAAGGGGCACAGCTACTCGACGCGCGCGCTGCTCGGCGGCGACCAGGCGCTGGCGCACCGGTTCGACCACGGCCATTTCGCCACGCTCTATCTGGCGCCGCGCGACTACCACCGCATCCACATGCCCTGCGAAGGGCGGCTGCGACGCATGATCCACATCCCGGGCGAGCTGTTCTCGGTGAATCCGCTGACGGCGCGCCACGTGCCCGGGCTGTTCGCGCGCAACGAGCGCGTGGTGTGCTTCTTCGACACCGCCTACGGCCCCTTCATCAACGTCCTGGTGGGCGCGACCATCGTCGGCAGCGTGGCCACCGTGTGGCACGGGGTGGTCAGCCCGCCGCGCACCGGCGCCATCCGCGAATGGCGTTACGACGACCAGGACATCGTGCTGGCCCAGGGCGCCGAGATGGGCCGCTTCCAGCTCGGCTCCACCGTCGTCATGCTGTTTCCCAAGAACGTGCTGACCTTCGTGCCCGACTGGGCCCCTTCGCGGGCGGTGCGCCTGGGCGAGCCGATGGCGACGGCGCTGCGCTGACGCGCTACTGGAACGCCACCTCGTCGAAGCTGCGCAGCTTGCGGCTGTGCAGCCGCTGGCTGCCCGCCGCGCGCAGGATCTCGATCGCGCGCATGCCGATGCGCAGGTGCTGGTCCACCCGCTCGCGGTAGAACTGATTGGCCATGCCGGGCAGCTTGATCTCGCCGTGCAGCGGCTTGTCGCTCACGCACAGCAGGGTGCCGTAGGGCACGCGGAAACGAAAGCCGTTGGCGGCGATGGTGGCGCTTTCCA
>JAMPXR010000473.1 GCA_023701085.1 Ramlibacter sp.
CAGGTCGAAGTTGGAGACGATGCTCTGCGCATCGCGGTTGTAGCGTGAATCGGCGTGCAGCTCGGGCACGCCCGGCTTGACGTCGCCGATGTGCCGGCCCTGGCTCTGGAAATAGGCGATGCCGAACAATCCGAGGCACAGCAGCGTCATGAGGGCGGCGTTGCGCTTCTGCGCGATCCGCCCCAGCAGGTTCATGCTGCGTTCGCGGCGCTGGCGGATGCGCCCGATGCGCTCGACGTAGGCCGCGTCGAACGAGAAGAAGGAGGCCACCACCGGCAGCATCACCAGGTTCGTGAAGATCTTGTAGGTCACGCCCAGCGTGGCCGTGATCGACAATTCCTGGATCATCGGGATCGGGATCAGGATCAGCGTGGCGAATCCGACCATCGCGGTCACCAGCGCCATCGACCCCGGGATCAGCAGCCCGGTGAAGCTGCGGCGCGCCGCCGTCATGGCGTCGGCGCCCAGGCAGATCTCCTTGGAGATGCAGTTGACCTGCTGGATGCCATGGGACACGCCGATGGCGAACACCAGGAACGGCACCAGCACCGCGAGGGGATCGAGGCCGAAGCCCAGCAGCGTGATGGTGCCGAATTGCCAGACCACGGAGACCAGCGAGCACACCAGCGGCAGCACGGTCATCTTCCAGTTGCGCGTGTACAGGTACACGGCCGCCGCGGTGAGCACGAATGCCAGCAGGAAGAACAGCATCACGCTCCTGGCGCCGTCGGCGATGTCGCCGATCTGCTTGGCAAAGCCGATGATCTGGACTTCGAAGACCTCGTCCTCGAATTTCTTTCGAATCTCCTGCTCCAGCCGCGCGGCCAGGTCGAGATAGTCGAGCTGCTTGCCGGTCTTGGGGTCGCTCTCGAGCAGATCGGCCACGATCATGGCGCTGGAATTGTCGTTGGCGACCAGGCTGCCGACGTGCCCACCGACGATGGCGTTGTTGCGGATCCGCGCGATGTGGTCCGCCGTCAGGCGCTCCGGCGTGACGTCGCCGCCGATGACATCCTCGGCCTTGAGGCCGTCGTCGGTGATCTCCACCACCCGCGTGTTGGGGGTCCACAGCGAAGAGACGGTGCGGCGATCGACCCCGGGCAGGAAGAACACCGCCTGGGTCACGTCGTACAGGCGCTTGAGCCCGCTGTCGCTCCAGATGTCGCCCTGGCGCGACTTCACGACGACGATGACGCGATTGGCGCCGAAGATCTCGCTGCGGTACTGGAAGAAGGTGTCGATGTACTCGTGCCCCTTGGGCAATTGCTTGTCGAAACCGGCCGACATGCGCAGCTGGGCGGCATAAAAGCCCGTGACCAGCGTCACGATGCCCAGCACCACCAGCGTCGCGATGCGATGGTTGAAGAACAGGTTTTCCAGTCGCCTGGCCACAGCCGCGATCATTCGTTGAACTCCAGGATGGTTCGGTCCTCAGCCGGCGGCCGGGCGGCGCGCAGCGCGCCGCCCGGCGTGCCGCGTCAGAAGGAACGGGACATGCTCGCGAAAATGAAGTCCCGGTCGATGGCCAGGTTGTTGGCGCCGCCGCCCCAGAAGCGGGTGGCGCCCAGGTTGACCTTCCACTTGCTGTTGTCCCGGTCGAAGTTCAGCGAAAGCGTCAGTGCCTTGCGGCCTTGCACGAAGGGCAGGGCGTTGGGGCTGGTGCCGTGGACGTCATGGGCGAAGTCCAGCTGCGGCGCCATGTTCCATTCGCTTCCGCCCACGCGCGGGTAGGACAGGAAGGTCGAGATGACGTAGCCGAACGAGCCCTTGGTGGGCAGCTCGTAATTGGGCAGCAGGTAGGGCACGGCGCCGGAACGGTCCAGTCGCGGATAGTAGGTGTAGGCGAGCTCTCCCAGCATGGTCCATTCGGCGGCGCCCAGCGCCTTGCTGACGCGCCCCAGCGGGCTGCTCGGCGCGACGAGGTAGAAACCGGTCAGGTGCGCCTGCCAGCGCTTTTCCTCGACGAAGCCATTGACCAGCGCCCGTGAGCCGGTGGTGTTGGCCACGTCCATCACGCTGTAGCGGCCGGCCAGCGGGACCGTGGGATCGATCATGACCGAATCTTTCGGCCGGTACGATATTTCCGCGCCCACGGCCACGTCACCGATCACCGTGTTGGCCGAAACGCCGAACAGGTTGCGACCCTCGCCATAGCTGACGAAATACGAGTCCGGCCCCGGTGCGCCCGGATTGGCGCCAAATCCGATGAACGGCAGCTTGTCGTGGAAGCGCAGGTAATACGCGCCCCATTCCACGCCGTTGTCGGCCTTGTAGCGCAGGGCGGCACCGAATTGCCCACCCTTTTTCGGCCGCCGCTCGAATTCCCTCGGGATGAAGGTGCCGGCGGCGACGAAGTCGTCCAATGCCAGCGGGGTGCCCTCGGGCTGCAGCAGTCCGCTGCTGACGGTTCCGGGGTCGCCGAAGCTGCCCGTGGGGGCGCCCAGCAGCGAGCTGGGCAAGAACGCGCCCTGCACGCCTTTGCCGACCACGTCGGCACCCGAAAAATAAGTGCCGACCGGATCGAACTGGAAGCCGTTCCAGCGGAACTGGTAGTAGCCCTCCAGGCTGAGCTTGTCCGTCAGGCCGGTGTTGAACGAGATCATCGGCGCCGGCCGGAACACTTCCTTGAGCTGGGTGCCGGGCGTGTGGAACTTGCGCAGGTCGATGGCGTTGGTCACGTTGACGCCGCCGTAGATGAAGATGTCCTCGCCCCAGCTGATCACCTGGTTGCCCAACTTCACCTTGGTCGGCATGCCCGCCAGCGTGAAGTCCTTGGCCACCCAGGCGTCCAGCAGGGTGATGTTGTTGACCGCCAGATCCTTGGCATCGTCCGCCAGCGGCGTGCGGCGGGTGTGGCCGGCCCTGAAATCTTTCGCCCAGGTGGCGCGGACCAGACTCGACACGCCCTGCGGCATCTTCAGGTAGAGCTCGTGCGTGCCTTTGAG
>JAMPXR010000474.1 GCA_023701085.1 Ramlibacter sp.
AGACGACCTTGACGCCCTTGCCGCCGGTCAGCTCCTTCACGCGCGCCAGGAAGTCCTCCTTCGCGTAGTTGATGACGTGCGCCGCGCCGAACTCCTTGGCCAGCGCGCATTTGGCGTCCGAGCCGGCCGTGCCGATCAACTGCAGGCCCAGCGCACGCGCCCACTGGCAGGCGATCAGGCCGACGCCGCCGGCCGCCGCATGGAACAGCACGAAGTCGCCCGGCTGCAGGCCGCCCTGCGGCTGGGTGCGCTTGAGCAGGAACTGGGCAGTGAGGCCCTTGAGCATCATGGCCGCGCCGGTATCGAAGTCGATCGCGTCGGGCAGCTTGCAGACGCACTTGGCCGGCATCACCCGCAGGTCGCAATAGCTGCCCGGAGGCTGGCTGGCGTAGGCGGCGCGGTCGCCCGGCTTCAGGTGCAGCACACCCGCGCCGACGGCCTCCACCACGCCCGAGGCTTCCATCCCCAGGGTCGCGGGCAATTGCAGCGGGTACAGGCCCATGCGGTGATACACGTCGATGAAATTCAGCCCCACCGCGCGATGGCGGATGCGGATTTCACCGGGCTCGGGCTCGCCCACGTCCACGTCCACGTCGGCGATGGTCAGTTGTTCGGGACCGCCATGCTGGGCGATCTGTATGGCTCTGGTCATGATGGGCCCTTGCGAAGTCAAAACGTGCCCGGATAAGCGCCGCCATCGGCCAGGACGTTCTGGCCCGTGAGGTAGCCGGCGTGCTGGCTGCACAGGAACGCGCAGATGGCGCCGAATTCGGCGGGGGTGCCGAAGCGCCGCGCCGGGATGCCCGCGCGCCGCGTCTCCATCACCGCCTCGATCGGCTCGCCGGTCTTCTCGGCGGTGCCGGCCATGGTGGCCTTCAGCCGGTCGGTGTCGAACGCACCGGGCAGCAGGTTGTTGATGGTGACGTTGGCGCCGGCCAGCTTGCTGGTGCGCGCGACGCCGGCCACGAAGCCGGTCAGGCCGCTGCGCGCCCCGTTGGACAAGCCGAGGATGTCGATCGGCGCCTTCACCGCGCTCGAGGTGATGTTGACGATGCGTCCGAAGCCGCGCGCCGCCATCCCGTCCACCGCCGCCTTGATCAATTCGATGGGCGCCAGCATGTTGGCGTCCACGGCCTTGATCCAGGCCTCGCGGTCCCAAGTGCGGAAGTCCCCGGGGGGCGGCCCGCCGGCGTTGGTGACGATGATGTCGAACTCGCCGCGCTGCCCGAACACCTTGGCGCGCCCTTCGGCGGTGGTGATGTCCGCCGCGACACATCGCACCTCGGTGCCGGCCGGCCGGCCGGGATCGGCCATGAGCTGCGCCGCCGCGGCCTCCAGCGCGGGCGCGCCGCGCGCCACCAGCACCACGTGAGCGCCCTCGCGCGCCAGCGCCTGCGCGCAGCCGAACCCCAATCCCTTGCTGGCGCCGCATACCAGCGCCCATTTGCCCGCGATACCCAAATCCATAATAATTAACCTTTCTTACTTTTGATGCCCAAATGCGCACCTCAACGGCTATTTTGCTCGCGTCCTGGGCCATCGCCGTGTCCGTGCAGGCGCAAGGGTTCAGATTCTCCGATCCGCAGCCCGGCGCCGCGGCCGAGGCGGCCGCCGAGGCGCGCCGCCTCGACATCATCGACGAACAGCTGTCCACCCCCTGCCGCAATCGCATCAAGAACCGCAAGATCATGGTGCTGATCGGCGAGGAGAGAAACGGCCATGTGTATGCGAGCCAGGGAAGCTTCAGCCGCCACGTGCACTCGGTGAACCAGCGACTCGCCGGGCTCGGGCTGAAAACCTATTCGCCCGAGCAGATCCGCCGGCAGGTCGCGCAGGAAGAGATCGACGCCTACTTCAAGAACGACCCGGACCGCGCGCTCAGCGCGTCGCGCCGGCTGGCCGCGCAGTACGTGCTGCGCGGCGTGATCGCCAGCCACGCCGCGCGCAATGCCGTCATCAACGTCAACCAGGTGAGCGTGGCCATGGACTTCACGCTGTCCGACGCCGCCGGCCGACCGGTCTCGCGGGCGTCGGCCAGCAACCAGAGCTACGCCGGCGCCGACGTCGCGGGCATGGCGCTGACCCTGATCGAGGAGCGGGCGGACGAGGTGGTCGCCAAGTTGTACAGCGACTACTGCCGCAACGCCCGGTGACGAATCGCGGCGACAGACACCAGACAGCAGATCGAGGAGCAAGCATCATGTTGAACAGAATTTCCGTCCGCCACGGGGCGCTCGCCGCGTCGCTGTGCCTTTGCGGCGCGGCCGCGTTCGCGCAGCCGACCTTCGGCAATCCTTCGCCCACGGCGGGCAGCGAGACCTCGCAGCAGGCGAACGCGGCGGCGGATGCGGCCGCGTACCAGGAGGTGGCCTACACGAACCGGGCCCGGAGGGGGCCGGCGCTGGTGGTCATTCCGGGTGAGATCAAGAGCAACAACGCGACCTTCACGCAGAAGTTCGGCCCCAACAACATCGCCGACTTCGGCGAACTGGAGCTGTCGCAGGCGAACTTCGCCGTGCTGGAGCGCGCCAACCTGGGCCACCTGCTGCAGGAGATCTCGCTGGCGTACAACCTGGGCGATCCGCAGGCCGCGCGCAAGACGATGCAGATGGGCAAGCTCAGGACCACCAAGTGGGTCGTCAAGTTCGACATCCTCAAGGCCGAACAGATCGCGGAAAACCAGAAGGGTTTCGACGGCCGGGCCATCGGCGGGCTGATGTCGCTCTTCGGCGGCACGGGCGCCGCGGCGGCCGGCCACATCACCGGCTCGGTGCAGACCCGCGAAGCCACCGGCGTGTGGCTGATCGGCATGCGCTACAAGATCAT
This sequence comes from Ramlibacter sp., assembly GCA_023701085.1. Taxonomy (GTDB): domain Bacteria; phylum Pseudomonadota; class Gammaproteobacteria; order Burkholderiales; family Burkholderiaceae_C; genus Ramlibacter. The sequence continues at coordinate 2,827 of JAMPXR010000474.1, forward strand.
GGACGCCAACACCACCGAACAGGTGGCGCAGGGCTACAAGGAACTGAAGATGGAAGTGGGCGCCACCGGCACCAGCGTCATGGGCGTGTCCCAGGGCGCCAAGGGCGGGGTCGGGCT
>JAMPXR010000475.1 GCA_023701085.1 Ramlibacter sp.
GGCCCGAAGTCGCCGGCGCGCACCATCGCGTCTTTCACGCCGCCCCAGAAGCTGCCGCTTTTCCAGCGGCCCTCCAGCAGCGCCTGCACGCGGCGCACGTAATAGTCGCCCCAGTGATGCGTGACGGCCACGATCTGCGCGTCGGGCGCGACCTTGCGCATGTCCGAGTGATAGGCCACCGCCATCTTGCCGCGCTCCTGGGCGGCGGCCATCACCGCGGTGGACGCGGTGTGGAACGCGATCACGTCCGCGTCCTGGTTGAACAGGCTCATGGCGGCGTCGCGCTCGCGCGGCGGATCGAACCACGCGTTGAGCCACACCACCTTGACCTGCGCCCTGGGATTGACCGAACGCATGCCGAGCGTGAACGCGTTGATGCCCTGCAGCACTTCGGGAATCGGAAAGCCTGCCACATAGCCGGCCACGTTCGTCTTCGTCATGCGCCCGGCCGCGATGCCCGCCAGATAACGGCCTTCGTAATAGCGCGCGTTGGCCGCGGCGACATTGGGCGCGGTCTTGTAGCCGGTGATGGATTCGAACTTGACGTCGGGAAAGTCGGCCGCGACCTTGAGCGTGGGCTCCATGTAGCCGAAGCTGGGCGTGAAGATCAGCTTGTGGCCCTGCCGGGCCAGGTCGCGTATCACGCGCTCGGCGTCGGCGCCTTCGGCCACGTTCTCGACGTACGTCGTCTTGACCTTGCCCGCGAACGCGACCTCGACCGCCTGGCGGCCCTGTTCGTGCTGCCGCACCCAACCCGCCTCCGTGATGGGCGCGACATAAACGAAACCGGCCTTGAGCGGTTCCTGGGCCGTGGACGGCTGGTTTTGCGGGAAAGCGGGGGAGAAAAAACAGGCGGCCGCCAATGCGGCCGCGAGGTTTTTGTACATGGTGTTCCTCTACATGGCCCCGGAGATCAAGATGAAACGACAGCCGCCGGGGCGCGGCCTGTGCCGTCCTATTTTAGTCCGCACCAATCCGTCGATGGGCGCCCGGTCAGCGCAGCTCGAATTGCGCGAACGTCGCGTCTAGCAGGTCCGCGTAGCGCCGCTTCATGGCGTCATGGATGAAACTGGCGTCGAAGCTGTTCTTCGCGAGCTGGTAGGCGTGCGCGGCCGTCAGGCCCGTCGCCTCGAAGGTCTGGATGAAGTTGTCGTTGAGGTAGCCGCCGAAATAGGCGGGGTCGTCCGAGTTCACCGTGGCCGCCAGGCCCGCGTCCAGCAACTGCCCGATGTTGTGGTCGGCCAGTCGGGGAAACACGCGCAGCTTCAGGTTGGACAGCGGGCACACCGTGAGCGCAATGCGGTCCCGCGCCAGCCGCGCCATCAGCGCGGCGTCCTTGCTCGACTGCACGCCATGGTCGATGCGTTCGACTTTCAGCAGGTCCAGCGCCGTCCAGACGTAGGCCGGCGGCCCCTCCTCGCCCGCGTGCGCCACGCGGTGCAGGCCGAGCTCGCCACAGCGCGCGAACACCCGCTCGAATTTCTCCGGCGGGTGCCCCAGCTCGCTGGAGTCGAGTCCGACGCCGATGAACCTGTCGCGCAGCGGCAGCGCCTGCTCCAGCGTCTCGAAAGCGTCCTGCTCGCTCAGGTGCCGCAGGAAACACAGGATCAGCGACGCACTGACGCCCAGCGCCGGGCCGGCCTGGGTGCAGGCGCGGTGCAGGCCGTTGATCACCGTTTCCATGGCCACGCCGCGCGAGGTGTGCGTCTGCGGGTCGAAGAAGATTTCGGCATGCACGACGTTGTCGGCGGCCGCCCGTTGCAGGTAGGCCCAGGCCATGTCGAAAAAGTCCTGCTCCTGTCGCAGCACGCTGGCACCGGCGTAATAGATGTCCAGGAAGCTCTGCAGGTCGGTGAAGTCGTAGGCCCGGCGCAGCGCGTCGACGTCGGCATAAGGAACGGTGACGCCGTTGCGCCCGGCCAGCTCGAAGATCAGCTCGGGCTCCAGCGAGCCTTCGATGTGGATGTGCAGCTCGGCCTTGGGCATGCGGCGCAGCAGCTGCGGCAGGCGATCGGGCGCGACGGGGATCGTGGACGGCATGGTGCGCGGCTCTATGGACTGCAGCGATTTTCCGCTTCAAACGAAGCGGCGCACAAGGGCTCACTTGCCCTGCGGCGCCGACGGTTTCGCGCGCGGCGATACGCGCGACTTCAGCACCTCGACGCGCGTGATCAGGTAATCGCCATCCTTGAACACCGCGTCGAACCGGATCCTGGCGCCGGGCTTGAGCTGGGCCAGGACCTTGGGGTCGGGCACCAGGAACTCCATGGTCATCGGATCCATGCCCAGCCGCGGGATCGGCCCGTGCTTGACCGTGACCGACGCGAGCTTGGCGTCGACCTCGAGCACCTCGCCCCTTGCCAGGGGCAATTGCCGCGCGGATGCGGGTGCGGTGGGCTTGGCCGCGGCGGGCGGAGTCTGCGCGTGGGCATGCAGCGCCGCCAGAGGAAGGATGAGAAGGGAGAGGGAGAGGGAGAGCTTCATGGAAACGTCAGTGTAATGACCGCGATGGCCGCGGATTGGCGAAGGGCAGAGCAGGAGGCACGCGCCAGTGCGCCGGTACCGCCCATGCCACCCCCGACGCCGATGAGGCCGGCGGTTGGGTGTCCGGGCGCAGGCTCCATTCGCGCTGGCCTGGGCCGCCTTGCAGCAAGGCGCTCCCATGCAGACGAGGCGCACGCCTTCCCTGGCCGGTCCTGCGCGAGCGTGAGCCGGAGAACGGACACCCGGCCGCCGGCCTCGCCCTGGCGGGAGAACGGGCACCCGGCCGCCGGCCTCGCCCCGGCCGAGAATGGACAGCGCGCCGGCGGCCTCGCCCCGAACCCACGACTGCGCCGCAGTCAACCCGCGCATTCCACGCCAGCGAACAACAAGAAAGCCGTCACGCAGACGGCTTTCTTGAGGGAGCGCGGGCGAACTACTTCTTCTCGCCGCCCGGCAC
>JAMPXR010000476.1 GCA_023701085.1 Ramlibacter sp.
GCGCGCGGTGAACCGCGGGACCTGCGCTGGGTTCGTGCCGGCTTGAAAGCCGGCATTGTCTCGCTGCCCGCCGTGCGGCTGCGAATGGGAAGCACGGCGTTTCTGGATTCCGAGGAGCAAAACTCAGCGGAGCGGGCGCTCGAAATCCTGGCGCGGCCTACGACCCGCAAGAGCCGGCGTTAGGAAACCGCATTGCCGAAGGACCGGATTCGGACTTGCTCCGGACTTGTTTCCGGCATTCGTACCGTCGTGGCAGGGACTCATCGCTCCTGCCGGCATTGGCTTTGTGCCGCCGCGACGATGCGCCCGCGTGCATCTTCCACCCAGCCGACGACTCGCAGGCGGGCAGCATTGGCGCCCTCGTGGATGTTCATCGGGCGCGATTCGAAGAGCCGCTTCTGCTCTTCTTTCGATAGCGTCTTCTTGCCGTTCCAGGTGTGCTGCAGGGCGTTGCGTACCAGGTTGCGCGCGACGGGCGTGCCTTCGCTGCCGGCCGGAATGGTTTCCACCAGCAGCAGCCAGGCCTGCCAGGGCCCCGCGCCGGCCGCGCGCAGCTCGATCGAGGCGCCGATGTAGTCGCCAACGGGCAGGCCCTGCGCGACCCGCAGCTGCATGCGCGGCGGCCGCAGCTTGTGGCGCGCGTAGCCGGACCGCGCCGGCGCCGGGCGGCGCAGGGCTTCGAGTCGGGCGGTCGCGTCGCGGCTGGCGGCGGCGGACAGGGGCGCGTCGTCGCCCCGGCCACCGGGCACGATCCAGTCCAGCGCGAGTTCTCCCGCGCCCGGCCGCACCGTGTCGGCGTCGCTCCAGCAGGATGCGCAGTCGGCGTTGATGAAACGCTCCAGCAGGCCCACCGGCTGCGGTTGCCCGTCGCTGGAACACGAGGACTGCGCCTGCGCGCCGACTGCGCAAGCGCCAGCACCAGGACAGGCAGGAGAGTGCGCGGCCGGATTTTCATGATGAGTCTCGAATCGCTTCGTGCCGGGCGGGGTCGACCGGCCATGGGTTCCTACAATGTGCCCGTATGTTCCCAGAAGCCGAGGCGGCGTCCCCGCTGTTACAGAATCTCAACCCCGAGCAGCGCGCCGCGGTGACCCTGCCCAGCGAGCATGCGCTCATCCTCGCGGGCGCCGGGTCCGGCAAGACGCGGGTGCTCACGACGCGCATCGCCTGGCTGCTGTCCACCGGCCAGGTGTCGCCCGGCGGCGTGATGGCCGTGACCTTCACCAACAAGGCCGCCAAGGAGATGATGACGCGGCTGCAGGCGATGCTGCCGGTCAACGTGCGCGGCATGTGGATAGGCACCTTCCACGGCCTGTGCAACCGGTTCCTGCGCGCCCATTACAAGCTGGCCAACCTGCCGCAGAGCTTCCAGATCCTGGACGCGCAGGACCAGCTGTCGGCCATCAAGCGGCTCATGAAGCAGCACAACGTCGACGAGGAGCGGTTTCCGGCCAAGCAGACCCAGTGGTTCATCGCCGGCTGCAAGGAGGACGGCCTGCGTCCCGGCGCGGTCGAGGTGCGCGGCGAGGAAGACCGCAAGAAGGTCGAGATCTACCAGCTCTACGAGGAGCAGTGCCAGCGCGAGGGCGTGGTGGATTTCGGTGAACTGATGCTGCGCAGCTACGAGCTGCTGCAGGGCAACGACCCGATCCGCGAACACTACCGGCGGCGCTTCCGCCACATCCTGATCGACGAGTTCCAGGACACGAACCGGCTGCAGTACGCCTGGATCAAGATGTTCGCCGATGGCAACTCGGTCTTCGCCGTGGGCGACGACGACCAGAGCATCTATGCGTTCCGCGGCGCGCGCGTGGGCAACATGGCCGATTTCGTGCGCGAGTTCGACGTCGCGCACCAGATCAAGCTGGAGCAGAACTACCGCAGCCACAGCAACATCCTGGACTCGGCCAATGAGCTGATCAGCCACAACAGGAAACGGCTGGGCAAGAACCTGCGCACCGCCCAGGGCCCGGGCGAGCCGGTGCGGATCTACGAGGCCCCCACGGACCTCGCCGAAGCGCAATGGATGGTGGAGGAAATGCGCCACCTGGTGCGCGGAGACGGGCCGGACGGCGGCGTGGAGCGCAAGGAGATCGCCGTGCTCTACCGCAGCAATGCGCAAAGCCGGGTCATCGAAACGGCGCTGTTCAATGCCGCCGTGCCTTACCGCGTGTACGGGGGCTTGCGCTTTTTCGAGCGCGCCGAAATCAAGCACGCGCTGGCGTACCTGCGGCTGCTGGAGAACCCGCACGACGACACCAGCTTCCTGCGCATCGTGAACTTCCCGCCGCGCGGCATCGGGGCGCGCAGCGTCGAGCAGCTGCAGGACGCGGCGCGCGCCGCCGGCTGCTCGCTGTACGGCGCGGTCGGAGCGACCACCGGCAAGGCCGGCAGCAACCTCGCGGCGTTCGCGGGCAAGATCGACGCGCTGCGCGAGCAGACCCTGGATCTCACGCTGCGCGAAATCATCGGCATGGTGCTCGACGCCTCGGGGCTGATCGAGCACTACAAGAGCGAGCGCGAGGGCGCCGACCGGATCGAGAACCTGGAAGAGCTGGTCAATGCCGCCGAGAGTTTCGTCACACAGGAAGGATTCGGGCGCGATGCCGTCGCGCTGCCGGTGGACGAACTCGGCCCCGGCATGCTGCGCCAGTCACCGGCCAGCCAGGGGCTGGATCCGAGCCTGCCCGAAGTGAACGAACCGGCGCCCGACTACGTGCCCCCGGATGCCGAAACCGGCGAAACCCTGTCGCCGCTGGCGGCGTTCCTCACGCACGCCGCGCTGGAGTCCGGCGACAACCAGGCCCAGGCCGGGCAGGACGCCATCCAGCTCATGACGGTGCATTCGGCCAAGGGCCTGGAGTTCGACTGCGTCTTCATCAGCGGACTGGAGGAAGGCCTGTTCCCGCACGAGAACTCCCTGTCCGACCACGAA
>JAMPXR010000477.1 GCA_023701085.1 Ramlibacter sp.
ATCTGTTTCGCCGACGAATCCCACGGGAGAATCCAGCTCCACGTGCGGCCGCTCAGGCGTTCCGGGAACGCGCCCAAGTCGGGTGCGATCACCGGCAGGCCGGCTTGCAGGCAGGCGCTGAGCGTATAGCTGTAGGTCTCTGGCCACAGGGCGGGAAACCACACCACATCGGGCTGTAGCCAGTCCAGCAGGCGCGGCAGGTCCTGCTCCGCATAAGCGCCGTGAACGGTCAGGGCCGCGCGCGGCTGCGTGCGAAGGTTGCGGTAGGCGTAGCCGATCAGGTGGAACTCCAGCGGGAGCTGCTGGCGCGCCGCCAAGGTGGCCGTTTCCTCCAGCAAGTCCGCACCCTTGATGATGCTGAGCGCGCCGATCACGGCGACCCGCAGCGGTCGCCGCGAATCCAGCGGCGGCACCTGCGGCACCGGCAGCCCGTCCGTCGCAGCGATATCGGTATGGGGCGCCCACTGCACTTGAGCGGCGGGCCACATGCGCGCGATGCGGCGCCCGGCGTCGCGGCTGGGAACGAAGACGTGCCGCGCCTGCTCGAGCAGGCGGCCGTGCCGCCTGCGCCATAGCGCGATGTCGGGTGTTCCGGAAGGCGGCTGCGTTTCGCATCGGCCGCACTGCGCGTCGCCGGCCTCGCCGCAGTAGCGGCCGCTCGCGTCGGTGAGCGAAATGCGCGGGCACATGGCGTAGTAGTCGTGCGCCGTGAAGTCCCAGCTCACATGCAGTTCGTCACCCAGCGACAGGACCGCGTCGATGTGGCCCAGCACATGGTGGTAGTGGATGTGGGCGATGCCCAGCCCGCGCAGCGTGGCGATCAGCGCCGGCCACTGCGATGGAACCGCGAACTCCAGCTTGAACGCGGCGCCCGGCTCCATCAGCTCCAGCCATACCGCGCCGCCGGGCGCCGGCACCAGGGAGAAGAACACGGCTTTGCCGCGCAGATGGTCGGACAGCTCGATCGCATGCCGCAGCGTGCCGCCGTCCCGGTTGTGCAGCACGGCCAGCACGGCCGGCAGCCCGCGCGCCTGCATACGCGCGAGGTCCACGCGCAGGCGCGCCGTCATCGCCGGGTCGGCCATGACGTGCTCGTGCACCACGCGGTCGTAGCTCGGATGCAGCCGGCGCATCTTTTCCACCGCGTCGATCTCGCGCTGGTTCTTGCTTGCGCCGAAGCTGACGCCGCCCGTGTGCAGCACGAACGTGTCCAGGGCATGCAGGTTGCGCCAGCCGGCTTCGGCGGCGCGGCGGCAGAAGTCGTTCTCCTCGCCGTAGCCGGTGCCGAACTGCTCGACGTCGAACAGGCCGACCTGCCGCAGGCAGTCACGCCGGATGTACATGCAAAAGCCCACGCCGGTGGGCACGTCGACGACCTGCTGGGCATTGGTGCTGGCGAACAGCGCGTCCAGGCTGCGCGTGTCCCAGCCCGGCGGCAACTCGTTCGGCTCGCAAAAACGCGGGTAGCTGCAGATCGTGGCGTTGTTCGAGAAGGGCGTCACCGAGGCGACGCGCTGGTCGCTGTAGGCGGCATGGCGCAGGCGGTCGAGCCAGTCGTTGGTGACCTCCGTGTCGCTGTTGAGCAGCAAGGCGTCGTGCTGGTCGCTGAGCGCCATGCCACGGTTGACCGTGGCCACGAAGCCCAGGTTGCGCTCGTTTTCCAGCAACACGATGCGCGGGTCGGTCTGGCTGACCTCACGCAGCCACTGCGTGACTTCGGGCTCGGGGCTGGCGTCGTTCAGGATCACGAGGCGCCAGGGCGTGCGGCATGAGCTGGCCAGCACGGAGCGTATGCACAGCTGGGTGTCGTGCAGGCCGCGATACACCGGCACGATCACGTCGACCGTGCCGCCGGCCGGTTCCATCGGTTGCGGCACATGCAGCGGCGCCGGTGCTTCCGGACCACGCAGCCCGAGCATCCGCTCCACGGCCATCTTGGCGTGCACCAGCGGCCGGGTGGCGCGGAACACGGTGGAGTTCTCGATCCAGCGCAGGTGGTCGGCCAGGGCGTTGAATTGCCTGGCCAGACTATCGCGTTCGCTCTGCAGCCTCAAGCGCTCCCTGACCAGGACGTTCTTGTCTTCGCGCAGGTTCTGGTTGTGGGCGTCCAGTTCCTTCTGGCGCGCGGCCAGTTGCTCGGCGGCTGCCTGGGCATCGGCCGCGGCCCGCCGGGCCTCGTTCGCCTCGTCGCGCGCCTGCCCCAGCTCCTGGTCGGCCTGGGCGCGCACGGCTTCCAGGCGCTGCGCCTCCTGCGCATGGTCGTGCTGCGCCTGGATCAGCATCGCTTCGATCCGCTGCTGCAAGGGCACGACCAGCTCGACCAGGGCCATGTAGTCGGCGGACATCGGCCAGCCCAGTTCCACCTCCAGCACCGCTTGCGCGCAGGCTCCGCAGGCTGCCAGCGCCGCGGCTGGCACCGGCAGTTCGATGGACGGGTCGTCCCCGTGCAGCAGCACCAGGGCGGCCGAACCTGGCCAGGGCGAGCGCAACATCATGTCGCGATGCGGGGCGGCAGCGAGCGCCTCCAGGCCGTCGAGATCGCTTCGCCACTGCCAGACCGGCTCGGCTCCCGCGAGCAGCCGGATGCCGTGCAGGTACAGGAACCCGGGCCGGTCCGCGGGGTCCAGGCGCAACCCGCCGACCGTGACCCCGGACGGGATGTGGAACCGCAGCAGCTGGCGCGCGGCGCCGACGGTCCCGGGCACCACGATCTTGTTGTCTTCGCGATAGCCGTTCTCGTCACCGACGTAGAGCTGGGCCGAGAACAGCGCCGCAGCCTGGTCCTGCGCAGGCGGGTCCGCGTCGACGCGGCTCGCCAGGCCAGGACGTGCAGCGACCACGAACTGGTAGGCGGCCGCATCGGGCACGGCAAGCAGATAGCGCGCGACCGCGGGCGGCAGCCGTTCGAAGGCCACCTTGAACTCGGATTCG
>JAMPXR010000478.1 GCA_023701085.1 Ramlibacter sp.
ACGAGCGTGCGCGGGTGATCCAGGACCTGCCGCGCCTGTTGCAACGCCTGCGCCAGGGCATGACGCTCGCGGGCATCCAGGGCGCCGCGCAGGAAGCGCACATCAAGGCGATCGGCGACACGCTGGCCGACGCTTTCCTGTCCAAGACCGAGGCGATTCCGCAAGAGCGCATCGAGTCCATGGCGAAACGGCTCGCCCACCTCGAGGATTTCGTCACCGACGACGCTGCCGGCGACCTCCCGCTGGACGCCGAGAGCATAGAGCTCATGCTGGGCATCGACGCCTCGTCCATCGAGGTGCTGAGCAACGGCGGATCGCGCCCCAGCGCCGCCATGGTGGCATGGGCCGGCGAACTGCAGCCGGGCAACTGGTTCACGCTGGATCACAACGGAACGCGGATCCAGGTGCAATACGCGTGGCGCAGCGAGCGCCGGCAGCTGCACCTGTTCGCGGCGCGCGGCGGCCGCAGCTACCTGATCCAGGCCGGCCGGCTGGCCGCCTACCTGCAGGCCGGCCTGTTGCTGCCGGCGGAAGAGGAGGCGCTGACGGTGCGCGCCACGCGCGACGCGCTGGCGAAACTGGACGCGAACCCCGAACGCCTGCTGCAGTAACGCAAACAGACAAAACAAGGGCCGCGATGCGGCCCTTGTTCTTGCCGGGCGAACTGGGCCTCAGTGAGGCAGTCGTCCTTCGGCGGGATCGCACAGCTCGTCGAGCACCAGCGCGTCGGGCTCCTGGCCGAAGCTCCAGTACACCATCAGGACGATGATCTTCAGGTCGTCGACCGACACCGGTTTGCCCGGCGCCGCCATCGCACGGTCGATGACGATCTCGCGCATGGCCGCGGGCAGCACGCCCGCCGATTCGAGAAACGACACGAACCCGAGGCCCTGCGCGCCCAGATGGTCCTGTTCCGCCACCGAATAGACGCGCAGGCTGTCCTGCGACTGCGGCGGCGCATCGTCGCAGGACAGGCGGCCGGCGCGCGTGCTCTGCGCCGCCAGATTCAGGCCGTCCAGCCAGGCCAGCGCATCACGGATCTCGTCGGGCTCGAACCCGTGCGCACTGAGCCTGCGTCCCAGCTGCTGCAGCTCCGGACAGGCCTCTCCGCGCCAGTAATGTTCGTAGACGAAAACGAGCACTTCGAACATAGATCAAAATATAGCCCAGAACGCGACCACCGGGAGAACGCCCCGCGAGCTGTTGCGTGTGGGCGTCAACCCGCGGCGACGCGCTGGAACAGGCCGCCCGGCAGGCGCGCGACTTCGCCTTGCAGTTCCAGATCCAGCAGTTCGGCCTGCAGCTGCGCGGGCGCCACGCCGGTGCGGGCGACCAGCGCATCGAGGCTGACCGGGTCGAACCCCAGCGCGGACAGCAGGCCGCTGTCCGGCGAACGCTCGTCTTCCATCCAGGCGGGCCGGCCCGTCGGGGGGGTCGCCTGCGCGCCGTGGGGCGGCGAGATTTCTTCCAGCACGTCCTGGGCCGATTCGACCAGCTTGGCCCCCTGCTTGAGCAGCGCGTGGCAACCGCGCGATTGCGGCGAGTGGATCGAGCCCGGGATCGCGAACACCTCCCTGCCCTGTTCGGCCGCTTGCCGGGCCGTGATCAGCGAACCCGATTGCAGCGCCGCCTCGACGACGAGCGTGCCCTGGCTGAGCGCGGCGATGATCCGGTTGCGCCTGGGGAAGTTGGCCGGCAGCGGCGCCGTTCCCAACGGGTACTCGCTGACCAGCAGGCCGGCCTGCGCGATCCGCCGCGCCAGCTCCAGGTGCTGGCGCGGATAGACGCGGTCCAGGCCCGTGCCCACCACGGCGATCGTCGCAAGCTGGCCGGCCGCCGCGCCTTCCAGCGCCCCTTCGTGGGCGGCCGCATCCACGCCCAGCGCGAGGCCCGACACCACCGTCAGGCCGGCCTGCGCGAAGCTGCGCGAGAACTGCCGCGCATGGCCCAGGCCCTGCGCCGTCGGATTGCGGCTGCCGACCACCGCCACGGCGGACGGCCAGGCCGCCGGCCGCCGGCCGACAAGGTACAGCATGAGCGGCGGGTCTTCGGTGTTGAGCAGCGCGGCGGGATAGCCGGCGTCGGCCAGCGTGAGAATGCGCCGTTCGCCGGCGGGCGCCGCATCCCCGAGCCACTGCCAGGCGGCTTCGATCGCGGCGGCCAGGCCGTCCGGCTCGCCGAGCAGCGCACGCGCCTGGGCGGCGCCGACCACCTGCGCGAGCGCCGCCGCCGACTGGCCGAATACCGCCTGGGGCAAGCCGAAGGCCGCCAACAGCCGGCGCGCCGAGACGTTGCCCACCTCGGGCGTCAGGGCCAGGCGCAGCCAAGCGGCGAGCTCGTCGCGCTCCATCCGGCGGCCGGTCTAGCGCGGGTTGGTGACGGCGTCACCGACCTTCACGATGTCGTTGATCTCGAGGATCAGGGCGTAGGACAGCTTCTCGAAGGGACGGAACACCATGAGCAGGCCGATGCGCTCATTGGGCAGCTTGATCTGCGTGCGCTCGCCCGGCTGCGAGCGGTCCAGGCGCTGCGCGCCTTCTTTCTGGATCGCCAGCACATGGCCCATTTCCACGCCGTCGGCACGGCCCTTGTTGATCACCACCACCTGGTTCTGGCCCGCAATCGCCACCGCGTCGCCGTACACGGAGACGATCGAGCCGTCCAGGCGGGCGGCCGGGGCGTGCGGCACATAGCTGCGGAACTGGCGCGGCGGCTCCGGCAGGAGCCGGTCGCCGACCCGCATTTCCTCCTTGGCCGACACGATGTCGATGGTGGCGGGCACGGGCATGACATCCTGGCCGTCCCGGCTCGTCCTGACGCGTTCCGAGCCTTCGCTGCGCACCAACGCGGCCTTCCCGAGGTACTGGGCCTCGTACCCCAGCAGGACCTGGGTCATCGGGTCCTTCAGGGGCCGGGCATTGCG
>JAMPXR010000479.1 GCA_023701085.1 Ramlibacter sp.
CCCTCGGAGATGGCGCCGGTGCTGGACGGGCTCAACGGATTGTTCGAGCGGATCGCGCGCGCCATGGCGTCCGAACGCCGCTTCACGGCCGACGCCGCGCACGAGTTGCGAACACCGATCGCCGCGATCCGCGCGCAGGCCCAGGTGGCCCTCGCCGAGCCCGACGCCGCCGCGCGGCGGCATGCCCTGGAGGCGACGCTGCAGGGCTGCGATCGCGCCGCCCGCCTGATCGAGCAGCTCTTGACCCTGTCGCGGCTGGAGGCGGGGACAGCCCCCGCACCGGGGCCGCTCGACCTGGCCGCCCTCGCAAGGCAGGTGGTGGCCGAGGCGGCGCCCCACGCCGTGCAAAAAAATCAAACCATCGAAGCGGCGGCCGCGCAGCGCTGCGCGGTGCGCGCCGACGCTACGCTGATGGCGGTGCTGCTGAGAAACCTTGTCGACAATGCGATCCGTTACAGCCCGTCCGGCGCAACCGTGAGAGTTTCCGTGCGTGCCTTGGACGGCCGCGCATTGCTCACGGTGGAAGACAGCGGGCCCGGCATGGCCCCGGCCGATGCGCAGCGCCTGGGCGAGCGCTTCTTCCGGGTGCTGGGGACCGGCGAGAGCGGCAGTGGGCTGGGCTGGTCGATCGTGCGACGCATCGCCGCCGCGCACCACGCAGCCGTGCGCATCGTGCCTCGCGGCGACCTGGGCGGGCTGGCCGTGGAGATCGCGTTTGCGCTGGACGCCTGAGCCGGCGCGCGATATGGCACTCACGGCGCGGGCGAGCCTGACCGCGTCATGCGCTCTTCAGTCGCCCGTGCGCCGCCGCTTCCATGTGAGAATGGAAATCACATCACAGGAGTGTCCATGGCCCGTCGCGCCACCAAGATCGTTGCCACCCTCGGTCCCGCCTCGAGCGATCCCGCCCTGCTCGAGCAGATGATCCGCGCCGGCGTGAATGTCGTGCGCCTGAACTTCAGCCACGGCAGCGCCCAGGACCACATCGACCGCGCGGCGCTGGTACGCGCCGCCTCGCAGCGCGCCGGGCGCGAGGTGGCGATCATGGCCGACCTGCAGGGCCCCAAGATCCGCGTGGGCAAGTTCGCGCAGGGCAAGGTGGTCCTGGAGCCGGACATGAAGTTCGTGCTCGACGCGTCGCGCTCCGAGCCGGGTGACGAGAAAGGCGTGGGCCTGGACTACAAGGAACTGCCGCGCGATGTGAAGGCCGGCGACCTGCTGCTGCTCAACGACGGCCTGATCGTGCTGTCGGTCGATGCGGTGCGCGGCGATCAGGTGCGCACCACGGTCCGGCAGGGTGGGACGCTGTCCAACAACAAGGGCATCAACAAGAAGGGCGGTGGCCTCACCGCGCCGGCGCTGACGGCCAAGGACATGGAGGACATCCGCACGGCTATGAGCTTCCAGGCGGACTACGTGGCGGTGAGCTTCCCGAAAAACGCCACCGACATGGAAATGGCGCGCCAGCTCTGCGGCGTGGCCGCCGCGGAGTTTCGCCACAAGCCGGGGCTGGTCGCCAAGATCGAGCGTGCCGAGGCGATCCCCAACCTGGAAGCGATCCTGAAGGCCAGCGACGCGATCATGGTGGCGCGCGGCGACCTGGCCATCGAGATCGGCAACGCCGCCGTGCCGGCGCTGCAGAAGCGCATGATCCGCATGGCGCGCGAGCACGACAAGGTGGTGATCACGGCCACGCAGATGATGGAGTCGATGATCAGCAACCCGGTGCCCACGCGCGCCGAGGTGAGCGACGTCGCCAACGCGGTGCTCGACGGCACGGATGCCGTGATGCTGAGCGCCGAAACCGCCGCCGGCCGCTACCCGCTGGAGACCATCGTGGAGATGGCCAACATCTGCCTGGAGGCCGAAAAGGCCGAGGACGTGAAGCTCGACGCCGACTTCCGCGGCATGACCTTCGGGCGCATCGACCAGTCCATCGCGATGGGCGCGCTGTTCACGGCGCACCATCTGGGCTGCAAGGCGATCGTGGCCCTGACCGATTCGGGCTCCACGCCGCTGTGGATGAGCCGCCACCGCATCCACATCCCGATCTATGCGCTCACCCCCAAGCTGGCGACCCAGCGCAAGATGGCCCTGTACCGCAACGTGCGGCCGCTGCTGATGGACCAGAGCGCCGAACGCGACATGGCGCTGGCCGAGGCAGAGGGCTACCTGAAGTCCCGGGGCATCGTGGCCAGCGGCGACATCTACGCCATCACCTGCGGCGAGCCGATGGGCGCGCCGGGGGGCACCAACATGCTCAAGATCTGCCGCGCCGTGTAGCCGTCTGCAACACGCTGTTCATGTGGGGGCGGCGGTAAAATTGCCCCAGTCATTCCGGGCCGGCAGCGGCCCGCAACTCAACCGATCGGGACTTTCATCATGCCTCTCGTTTCCATGCGCGAACTGCTGGACCATGCCGCCGAAAACGGCTATGGCATCCCGGCCTTCAACGTCAACAACCTCGAGCAGGTGCAGGCCGTCATGGAGGCGGCCAAGGAAACCGGCGCGCCGGTGATCCTGCAGGCCAGCGCCGGCGCGCGCAAGTACGCCGGCGAATCGTTCATCAAGCACCTGATCCAGGCGGCGATCGAAGCCTACCCGGCGATCCCGCTGGTCATGCACCAGGACCACGGGCAGAGCCCCGATGTCTGCAGGGGCGCGATCGACCTGGGCTTCTCGTCCGTGATGATGGACGGCTCGCTGGAAGCCGACGGCAAGACCATCTCCAGCTATGACTACAACGTGGATGTCACCCGCAAGGTGGTGGACATGGCGCACAAGCTCGGCGTCACCGTCGAGGGCGAACTGGGCTGCCTGGGTAGCCTGGAGACCATGCGCGGCGACAAGGAGGACGGCCATGGCACGGACGCCACCATGACCCGCGAACAGCTGCTGACCGACCCCGA
>JAMPXR010000480.1 GCA_023701085.1 Ramlibacter sp.
CAGGACCACAGGCGCTGGAAGAAGAGGTCGGCGTACTCCGCCTTGACGGTATCCACCACCGCCACCCCGGCGTTGCCGCGGATGGCGTAGGCGTTGTAGCTGGTGCCGTTGGCGGTGCGCAGGATGATGTCGAACTGGCGCAGGTCGGGATCGAGCGCCCCCACCCAGTGCACGCCCGGGGCAACGGCGACGGCTTTGTCCGGGGAGACCGCGCCCGGGCTGCTCATGACGGGCTCGCGACGGCAGGCGGTGGACAGAAGGCGGCGGGCGCGTCGCCATGACTGCAGCCTTCGGGCACCGGGGCCTCGGGTGCCAGCGTCACCCCCTGTGCCGCCAGCCATTCCGGCACGAAACCGGCGCAGCGCGCGTTGCCGATCTCGATCAAGGGCCGCCGGATCAGGATGGGCTCGGCTACCAGGCGCTCCAGCGCGGCTTCCGGGCTGAAGGCGGCAGGCACCACGGCGCCGGACTTCACCGCCGGCGCCGCCGGGTTGAACCACTCGGCCACCGGCCGGCGGCCGAGGAAAGCCGCCAGGCGCGCGGGCGTCCACGGCTCGGTCAACAGGTTTTCCACCCTCACTTCGCAGCCGGCTTGCTCCAGCAGGCGAATCTGACGGGTATTGGTGGCACAGCCGGGCTTCCACCAGAAGCGGATCTGCATGGTCGTCGTCACGACATGCTCCTTGCTCGAAGGCGGTGCGCGCGCAACGCACCGCGGTATTGCACCGGGCCCCACACGGAGCCCGGACGGGTCTTGCGGAGCTGCTTACACGCCGGGCCGGGCAACGGTGCCGGTCGTGTTGTATTCCTCGATCAGATGAATGGGGATGCCGGTGAGCGAACCGAGCGGGTTCAGCGCATCGCCGAGTTCATCGACGATGGCCGCCTCGATCGGGCAGATCTCGGCGCACTGGGGTTTTTCGTAGTCGCCCAGGCATTCGGTGCATTTGTCGGGATCGATGGTGAACACCGGGTTGCCGGCGCTGATCGCCTTGTTCGGGCACAGCGGCTCACAGGCGTAGCAGCCCACACAGACTTCGGTGATTTCCAGTGCCATTTCGTGCCTCTCGCGTTCGTTGGGTGAATGCGGAAATGTTCTGCAGGGTTCCGTGACGAAAAAGCGGGAGCCCGCGCCAGCGCGGGCTCCCTTGCCGTCAGGCCGCGGCCTTGGCTTCGGCGGGCTGATCGAGCTTGCCGGCGGCGGCCAGCTCGTCATACACCGCGCGAATGGCTTCCTCGATCGGCTCCATCGCGTGCTCGCCGTTGGGCTGGATGCCGGCCTTTTCCAGGTCGGCCCAGGGCTCGAAGCCGATCTTGCTGGCCAGCAGCACTTCCACCCCTTCCAGGCTCTTGATGATCTGGCCGAGCACCGTTTCGCCGTCGCCGCAGGATTCGTCGCCCATGCAGTAGGGCGTGCACTTGCGGTGGGTCAGGAAGCGGTGGCTGGTGGGGCCGACCTCGTACACCAGGAACTCGTGGGCGTGGCCGAAGTGCTCGTTCACCAGGCCGCCGCCCTTGCTGGCGATGGCGATGCGGATGGCGCGCGTAGCGGGTTTCTCTTCGGCATCCGGGTTGAACTTGGGCGCGGACTTCAAGGCGCGCTTCATTTCCAGCTCGGAGGTGATGGCGTCGTGCACCTTGGCGCGCTCGACCATGGCCGTGGCGTAGTCGATTTCCATCTCGTCGATCTTGTCGAGGGTGAATTCGGCACCACGGTCCTCGCCCAGCAGGCCCACCGCGTCGGCACGGCACTGGCGGCAGTGGCGCATCATCGACATGTCGCCGGAGCAGGAGTCCTGCAGGGCTTCGAGTTCCAGCGGCGTCGGTTCGCGCTGGCCCATGATGCCGTAGTAGGTACCATGCTCGGCTTCGGCGATCAGCGGCATCACGTTGTGCAGGAAAGCGCCCTTGGCCTTGACGATCTTGGACACTTCCTTGAGATGCTCGTCGTTGACGCCCGGAATCATCACCGAGTTGACCTTCACCAGGATGCCGCGTGCGGACAGCATCTCGAGGCCCTTCTGCTGCTGCTCGATGAGGATCTTGGCGCCTTCGACGCCGAAGATCCGCTTGTTTTCCCAGAAGATCCACGGATAGATCTTGGCGCCGATCTCCGGGTCCACGCAGTTGATGGTGATGGTGACGTGGTCGATGTTGTGCTTGGCCAGTTCATCCACGCTTTCCGGCAGCGACAGGCCGTTGGTGGACACGCACAGCTTGATGTCAGGCGCCTGCTCGGAAAGCTGGCGGAAGGTCTCGAAGGTGCGTTCCGGGTTGGCGAGGGGGTCTCCGGGTCCGGCGATGCCGAGCACCGTCATCTGCGGGATCGCCGCCGCCACCGCCAGCGTCTTCTTGACCGCCTGATCGGGGCTCATCACTTCGGACACGACGCCCGGACGGGATTCGTTCGAGCAGTCGTACTTGCGGTTGCAGTAGTTGCACTGGATGTTGCAGGCCGGGGCCACCGCGACGTGCATGCGCGCGAAGTAGTGGTGGGCTTCTTCCGAATAACAGGGGTGGTCCTGAACCTTGCTGCGGATACTGTCCGGCAGATGAGAGAGCGCATCGGGCGCGGTCCCACAGCCGCTTGAGCTACAGCCGCCGCCCGACTCTTCGGGTGCGGTATTGCTGATAACCGGGAGTTCCATTGTCGATCCCCTTTAGCGAAGTCTTACGGGGATGACTTTTGCAAAGGCCGTGCCAGCACAAGAAAACGAATTATCCATTTGATTAAAAAGGATAACTTTTTTCCTGTCGGGCCTTTCTTGTCGGCTACGTCACAGCTTTTCGTGTCCGACTCCGCACAAGCGGGCGACACGGCCCGTGCCGGGATGTGCATTGCTGCATTGCCCGCGCCATGTGTGCCGCCTAAGATGCAGCCACCCACGACGCATACGACCGACGC
>JAMPXR010000019.1 GCA_023701085.1 Ramlibacter sp.
AACCACGTGGGCCTGTGGATCGACGACCTGCCCAAAGCTGTCGAATGGCTGACGGCGCAAGGCGTGCGATTCGCGCCGGGGGGCATCCGGCGCGGCGCTTCGGGCTTCGACATCTGCTTCATCCACCCCAGGGGCAGCGAGGCTTCGCCCATCGGGGGCGAGGGCGTGCTGATCGAACTGGTGCAGGCGCCGCCCGAAGTGATCGCGGCGTTCGCGGTGCTGGGCGTGTGACCTCGCGGCCGCGTCCGCGCGCCCTCGCCAACGGATGAGCTCGCGCCTGCGAAGCGCTTCGGGATTGCCCGCAAGCAAGGGTTATTGGCCGCGCGTAGACTGGCTGCACCCGGGGCAATGACGGCCCGGGCAGGAGAGCAGTTTTGCACCGAACGGACATCTCGAACCCCAACTACTTTCACAAGGTCGTCGATTGTCAGTGGGCCTGCCCGGCCCACACGCCCGTGCCCGAATACATCCGCCTGATCGCGCAGGGCCGCTACAGCGACGCCTACATGATCAACTGGGTGTCCAACGTCTTTCCCGGCGTGCTCGGGCGCACCTGCGACCGCCCGTGCGAGCCGGCCTGCCGGCGCGGCCGCGTGGAGCAGAACAACGGCGAGCAGCCCGAGCCCGTGGCCATCTGCCGCCTCAAGCGCGTGGCCGCCGACATGAAGGACGATGTCGCGCGGCGCATGCCCAGGGTCGAGCCCAGGAACGGCAAGCGCATCGCCTGCGTGGGCGCGGGGCCGGCGTCGCTGACCGTGGCGCGCGACCTCGCGCCGCTGGGCTACGACGTGACCGTGTTCGACGGGGAGGCCAAGGCGGGCGGGTTCATCCGCACGCAGATCCCGCGCTTCCGGTTGCCCGAGTCGGTGATCGACGAGGAGACCGGGTACATCCTCAACCTGGGCGTGCATTTCAGGAACAACCAGCGCGTCGAGTCCATGAGGGAGCTGCTGGCGCAGGGCTACGACGCGGTCTTCGTCGGCTGCGGCGCGCCGCGCGGGCGCGACCTGCGGATCCCGGGGCGGACCGAGGCCGCCCTGCACGTCCACATCGGCATCGACTGGCTCGCCTCGGTCTCGTTCGGCCACGTCAAGAGCATCGGCGAACGGGTCATCGTCCTGGGCGGCGGCAACACGGCGATGGACTGCTGCCGCTCGGCGCGCCGGCTGGGCGGGAAGGACGTCAAGGTGATCGTGCGCAGCGGCTTCGAGGAAATGAAGGCCTCGCCCTGGGAGAAGGAAGACGCCATGCACGAGGGCATCCCGATCCTCAACTTCCACGTGCCCAGGGCCTTCGTGCACGAGAACGGCAAGTTGAAGGGCATGAGCTTCGAGATCGTCAAGGCGGTCTACGACGAGAAGGGGCGGCGCACGCTCGTCCCCACGGGCGAGCCGGACGCCTTCTTCGAGTGCGACGACGTGCTGGTCGCGGTCGGGCAGGAAAACGCCTTTCCCTGGATCGAGCGCGATTGCGGCATCGCGTTCGACGAATGGGGCCTGCCGGTGCTGGACAAGGGCACGCTGCAGTCCACCGTGGCCAACGTGTTCTTCGGCGGCGATGCGGCATTCGGTCCCAAGAACATCATCACGGCCGTGGCGCACGGCCACGAGGCGGCGGTCTCCATCGACCGCCTGCTCAGCGGCGAGGACATCCGCGCGCGGCCGGCGCCCATGACCAACCTGGTCTCGCAGAAGATGGGCATCCACGAGTGGAGCTACGACAACGACACCAGCCTCGATACGCGCTTCAAGGTGCCCTGGGCCAAGGCCGAGAAGGCCCTGGCCAGCATCAAGGTGGAGGTCGAACTCGGCTTCGACGTCGCGACGGCCGTGAAGGAGGCCGGGCGCTGCCTGAACTGCGACGTGCAGACGGTGTTCGCCGAAAGCGCGTGCATCGAATGCGACGCCTGCGTGGACATCTGCCCGATGGACTGCATCAGCTTCACGATCAACGGCGAGGAAGCCGACCTGCGCAAGCGCCTGAAGGCGCCGGCGCTCAACATCGCCCAGGCCCTGTACGTATCGGGCGGGCTCAAGACCGGAAAGGTGATGGTGAAGGACGAGGACGTTTGCCTGCATTGCGGGCTGTGCGCGGAGCGCTGCCCGACGGGCGCCTGGGACATGCAGAAGTTCCTGCTCAAGATGGCGCCGGCCGGCCCGGCGTCCCGGGACCGGACGGCGCCGGCCCCGCACCAGGGGGTGCCGGCATGAAGCGCATCGAAGCGGTGAACGATTTCGTCATCAAGTTCGCCAACGTCAACGGCTCGGGCTCGGCCAGCGCCAACGAGCTGTTCGCCAAGGCGATCCTGCGCATGGGCGTGCCGGTCAGCCCGCGCAACATCTTCCCCAGCAACATCCAGGGCCTGCCCACCTGGTACGAGGCGCGCGTGTGCGAGAAGGGCTATTCCGGGCGGCGCGGCGGGGTGGACATGATGGTCGCGATGAACCCGCAGACCTGGGACGCGGACGTCGCGGAGATCGATCCCGGCGGCTACCTGTTCTACGACAGCACGCGGCCGCTGCCGCCGTCGAAGTTCCGGCAGGACGTGCATGTGATCGGGATGCCGCTCACCGACATCACCAACGCGGTGTACACCGATGCGCGCCAGCGCCAGTTGTTCAAGAACATCATCTACGTCGGGGCGCTGTCGGTGCTGCTGGGCCTGGACGCGGACGTGTTCGAAAAGCTGTTCGCGGAACAGTACAAGGGCAAGGAGCGGCTGCTGGAATCCAACATCCGCGCGCTGCGCCTGGGCCGCGACTTCGTCACCGAGCACCTGGAGCATCCGCTGGGCATCCAGGTGCGCCGCTGCGACAAGGTGGGCGACCAGATCTTCGTGGACGGCAACAGCGCCGCGGCGCTGGGCTGCGTGTACGGCGGGGCCACCGTCGCGGCCTGGTATCCGATCACGCCTTCGTCGTCGGTGCCCGAGGCATTCCAGAAGTATTGCGAGAAGCTGCGCGTGGACCCGGCCACCGGGCGCTACAACTATGCCATCGTGCAGGCGGAAGACGAGCTCGCCTCGATCGGCATGGTGATCGGCGCGGGCTGGAACGGCGCGCGCGCCTTCACCGCCACCTCCGGCCCCGGCATCTCGCTGATGACGGAGTTCATCGGGCTGGCCTACTTCGCCGAGATTCCGGTCACCATCATCGACGTGCAGCGCGGCGGGCCGTCCACCGGCATGCCCACGCGCACGCAGCAATCGGACCTGCTCTCCTGCGCCTACGCGTCGCACGGCGATACCAAGCATGTGCTGCTGTTCCCGCAGGACCCGCACGAGTGCTTCGAGCACGCGGCCGCCGCGCTGGACCTGGCGGACCGGCTGCAGACGCCCATCTTCGTGATGACCGACCTGGACATCGGCATGAACCATCGCCTGTGCAAGCCCTTCGCCTGGGACGACGCCGCCGGCTACGACCGCGGCAAGGTCATGACGGCGGCCGAGCTGGAGGCGGGCAAGGACTTCGGCCGCTACAAGGACGTGGACGGCGACGGCATCCCCTGGCGCACGCTGCCGGGGACGCACCCGACCCGGGGCAGCTTCTTCACGCGCGGCACCACTCGCGACCCCTATGCCCGCTATTCCGAGCGCGGGCCGGACTACATCTACAACATGGAGCGGCTGCTGCGCAAGTTCAGGACCGCCGCGCAGCTGGTGCCGCAGCCGGCCGTGCGCATCGCCGCGCAGAAGACGCCGCTGGGCGCGATCTACTTCGGCTCCACCAGCCCGGCGATGTACGAGGCGCTGGACGTGCTGGAGGAGGAGGGCGTGCACCTGGACGCCATGCGGCTGCGGGCCTTCCCCTTCCCCGACTCGGTGAAGCGATTCATCGCGGACCACGAACGGGTGTTCGTCGTGGAGCAGAACCGCGACGGCCAGATGCGCTCCATGCTGATCAACGAGCTCGAGATCGACCCCGCGCGGCTGGTGCGCGTGCTGCACTACGACGGCACGCCGATCACCGCGCGCTTCATCGCGCACGCGATCCGGGAGCGCGTGCATGGCGCGCCGGCCGGGCGCGGCGAACTGCCCCTGTCCAAGGAGCTCGCATGACGTACATCGCCAAGCCCCGGCTGCATCACCCCACGCTGACCAAGAACAAGGTCGGCTACACCCGGCGCGATTACGAAGGGCGCATTTCCACGCTGTGCGCCGGCTGCGGCCACGACTCGATCTCGGCGGCCATCATCGAGGCCTGCTGGGAACTGGACATCGAGCCGCACCGGGTGGCCAAGCTCTCGGGCATCGGCTGCAGCTCCAAGACACCGGACTACTTCCTGGGCGCCTCGCACGGCTTCAACACGGTGCACGGCCGCATGCCTTCGGTGCTGACGGGCGCGAACCTGGCCAACCGCGAGCTGCTGTACCTGGGCGTCTCGGGCGACGGGGACTCCGCGTCCATCGGGCTGGGCCAGTTCGCCAACGCCATGCGGCGCGGCGTGTGCATGGCCTACATCGTCGAGAACAACGGCGTGTATGGCCTCACCAAGGGGCAGTTCTCCGCCACCGCCGACCGCGGCTCCAAGAGCAAGAAGGGTGTCGTCAACAGCGACAGCCCGGTCGACCTGGTCGCGCTGGCGCTGCAGCTGGGCGCCACCTACGTGGGGCGCAGCTTCTCGGGCGACAAGGCGCAGCTGGTGCCGCTCATCAAGGGCGCCATGGCGCATGGCGGCGCCGCGTTCATCGACGTGATCAGCCCCTGCGTGACCTTCAACAACCACGGCGGCAGCACCAAGAGCTACGACTACGTGCGCCAGCACAACGAGGCCGTCAGCCGCATCGACTTCATCACGCCGCGCGGCGAGATCACGGCCCAGTACGAACCGGGCGCGGTGATCGAGGTCCAGCAGCACGACGGCTCGAGGCTGCGGCTGCGCAAGCTGCACCAGGACTACGACCCGACCGACCGCTACGGCGCGATCAGCTACATGCAGACGCACCAGGCGCGCGGCGAGATCGTCACCGGGCTGCTGTACGTGGACCCGGTGGCGACCGACCTGCACACGGCCCTGAACACCAGCCACAGGCCGCTGGCCTCGCTGGGGGCCGCGCAACTGTGCCCGGGCGCCAAGGCGCTCGATTCGATCAACGCCGCCCTGCGTTAGCGCACGAAAGCGAGGGCGACGCGCCGGACACCCTATCATCACACGTGGAGGGTTCATATGAGCGAACGCACCGTCTTCCAATCGATGTCCCAGAAGCACGTCCTCGGGCTGGGACCCCATGCCAGCGTCTGGGAAGCGGCGTGCCTGATGACGCGCACCAACTCCAGCAGCGTGCTGGTGCTCGACCTGCCGGGCACGATGCTGGGCATCGTCACCGAACGCGACCTGATGACACGCGTGCTGGCCAAGGCGCTGGATCCCGCCAAGACCAAGCTCTCCGAGGTGATGACCCCCAACCCCTTGAGCGTGCCGCCGCAGACGCTGGTGTCGGACGCGGTCGTGATCATGATCGAGCGCGGATTCCGTCATCTGCCCGTGGTGGGTGAGGGCGGCAAACTCCTGGGCGTGTTTTCGGTGCGCGACGCGCTGCCGCGCGAAATCGGCAGCGCGCTGAGCATCGCGGAGTTCAACGAGCAGGTGAACGACGCGCTCGGCTAGGCGCGGGGCCCGTTGCGCGCTCTGGCTTTCGCCAGCGCCGCTTCGATCAGTGCCCGCTTGCCGTCGGCTGGGACGCCGGCGGCGCCGTCCGCGGGCGCTGCCGCTGCCGCAGGCTTGGCGGCTGCCACCAGGCGCGCCGCATGCGCCCGTTCATCGCGCTCGAGCCGGGCCTTGCGCGATTCGTAACGTGCCAGCGCCTCGTCGGCCCGCTCCTGCGACCACGCTTGCCAGCCGGTCCGATCACCGGTCGCGTTTTCCAGGGCGATGCAGTCGACCGGGCACACCGGCACGCACAGCTCGCATCCTGTGCAATAGCGCTCGATCACCGTGTGCATCCGCTTGTTGCTGCCCAGGATCGCGTCGGTGGGGCAGGCCTCGATGCAAAGCGTGCAGCCTATGCACCAGGCTTCGTCGATGACCGCCGCGCTGCGCGGCCCCTGGCCGCCATGCGCCGGGTTCAAGGGCAGGGGCGGCCGCGCGGTGATCGCGGCCAGGCGCGCGATGCCTTCGGCGCCGCCCGGGGGGCATTGGTTGATGTCGGCCGCGCCGTCCGCGATGGCCCGCGCGTAGCCCGCGCAGTCCGGATAGCCGCAGCGCGTGCACTGGGTCTGCGGCAAGGCGGCGTGCAGGCGCGCCGCCAGGGCCCCGATGTCAGGCGGCGGAGCGCTGGCGGCCCGGCTTCTTGGCGGACGACCCATTGGCAATCGAGCGCTTGCCCCCGTTGGCCGGCGCCGCGGGACCATCGTGGAACTGCAGGATGAAGTCGCGCACCTGGGGGTAGACGGACTCGCGCCAGCGGCGGCCGCTGAAAATGCCGTAGTGGCCCGCGCCCTTGACTTCCAGGTGCTTCTGGCGCGCCTTCGGCACGTTGTAGCAGAGTTCGTGGGCGGCCGCCGTCTGGCCGGCGCCCGAGATGTCGTCGAGTTCGCCTTCGATGGTGAAGTGCGCCGTGGTCGTGATGTCCCCGGGTCGGACGCGCTCGAGCTCGCCCTCGTCGCTGATCACGTCCCAGGTGCCGTTGACGAGCGCGAATTCCTGGAACACGACGCGTATGGTTTCGAGGTAGTAATCCGCGTCCATGTCGAGCACCGCGTTGTATTCGTCATAGAACTTGCGGTGCGCCTCGGCGCTCGCGTCGTCCCCGGCGATCAGGTGCTTGAAGTAGTCGTAGTGGCTCGACATGTGACGGTCGGGGTTCATCGCCACGAAGCCCGTGTGCTGCAGGAAGCCCGGATAGACGCGCCGGCCGGCGCCGGGGAAGCTGGTCGGGACCCGGTAGATCACGTTGTTCTCGAACCACTCGAAGCTCTTGTTCATGGCGAGGTTGTTGACGGCCGTCGGCGACTTGCGCGCGTCGATCGGTCCGCCCATCATCGTCATGGTCAGCGGCGTGGCCTCGCCGCGCGAAGCCATCAGCGACACCGCGCCCAGCACGGGCACCGTCGGCTGGCATACGCTGATCACGTGGCAGTTGCCGTAGATGCCCTGCAGGTGGCGGATGAAGTCCTCCACGTAGTGGACGTAGTCGTCCAGGTGGAATTCGCCGTCCTCCAGCGGCACCATGCGGGCATTTTTCCAGTCGGTGATGTAGACCTTGTGGTCCTTCAGCATGGTCCTCACGGTGTCGCGCAGCAGCGTCGCGTAGTGGCCGGACAGCGGCGCGACGATCAGCACGGCCGGCTGGCCCTTGAGCTTGGTGAGGGTGGCCGGGTTGTCGGTGAAGCGCTTGAAGCGGCGCAACTCGCAGAACGGCTTGTCGATTTCGACCCGCTCGTGAATCGCCACTTCCGTGCCGTCGACCTGCACGGTCCTGATGCCGAATCGTGGCTTTTCGTAGTCCTTCCACAAGCGGTACACCAAGTCGTAGCCGGCGGACACGCGCTGCGCGAAGGGGTTCTGGCCGAACGGGGACAGCGGATTGCTGTACAGCTTGGAAGCGGCCTGGGCGAAGTCCGCGAACGGCTCCATCATGGACCGCTGGGTTTCGTAGATCTGGTAGAGCATGGTCTGGCAGCGTTCGTTGCTGCAGTGCAATATAGCACCTGGTAACAAACCCGCGCCTGCGTAGAAACCATCGATCCGTCAGGGGAACTGCTTGTCAGCTCCCCGTCAAGATGGGGCCAGCCCTGCCGGAATGCCCGGCGGCCGGCCCGAAGCCGGTCCGAACCCGGCAAGGGCCGCAATCGCCTTATCCGATCACCTTGGCGATCGCGGCGCAGACGTGGTCGATATTCCTGCTGTTCAGCGCGGCCACGCACATGCGGCCGGTGTCGGTGCCGTAGACGCCGAATTCACTGCGCAGGCGCACCATCTGGTCCTTGGTCAGGCCGGAGTAGCTGAACATGCCTTTTTGCTGGGTGATGAAGCTCATGTCCCGCTGGACGCCCGCCGCCTTGAGCCGGTCCACCAGGGCGACGCGCATCTGCTTGATGCGCTGGCGCATCTGGCCCAGTTCCTTTTCCCACAGCGCGCGCAGCTCGGGCGTGTTGAGCACCGTCGCCACGACCTCGCCGCCGTGGGTGGGCGGGTTGCTGTAGTTGGTGCGGATCACGATCTTCAGCTGCGACATCACGCGGTCGGCCTCGTTCTTGTCGCGGCACAGCACCGACAGGGCGCCGACGCGCTCGCCGTACAGGCTGAAGCTCTTCGAAAACGAGGTGGAAACGAAGAAATCCTGTCCCGACGCGACGAACTTGCCGATCACGGCGCCATCCTCCTGGATGCCCTGGCCGAAGCCCTGGTAGGCCATGTCGAGGAAGGGCACGAGCTGGCGGGCCTTGACGAGCGCGATCACCTGGTCCCATTGCGCCGGGTTGAGGTCATAGCCGGTGGGGTTGTGGCAGCAGGCGTGCAGTACCACGATGGTTCCCTGCGGGGCCGCGTTCAGGCCGGCCAGCATGCCGTCGAAATCGATGTCGCGGCTGGCGGCGTTGTAGTACGGATAGGCCTCCACGGCGAAGCCGGCCTGGCTGAACAGCGCGCGGTGGTTTTCCCAGCTCGGATCGCTGATGAGCACTTTGGCGGCGGGGTTGAGCTTCTTGAGGAAATCCGCGCCGACCTTCAGCCCCCCGGTGCCGCCCAGGGCCTGCACCGTGGCCACCCGGCCGGACTTGACGGGCTCGCTGTCGGCCCCAAATACCAGTGCCTTGACGGCCGCGTCGTACGCCGCGATCCCGTCCATGGGCAGGTAGCCGCGGGCCTTGGGCGATTCCATCATCTGCTTTTCGGCGGCCTTGACGCATTCCAGCAGCGGCAGCTTGCCGTTGTCGTCGTAGTACACGCCCACGCCAAGGTTGACTTTTTGCGGATGGGTGTCGGTATTGAACTGTTCGTTCAGGCCCAGGATGGGGTCGCGCGGGGCCATTTCGACAGCATTGAAAAGAGACATGGGATTCCTCGAAAGTTTGTCGGCAGCGGCGGGCGGCGGGCTTGGTGTAGTCTGCGACTGCGGAACGCAGGCTGGCGCCCGCGTTTCCTCCATCCCCGGCTTGCCCGATTTTAAGCGCTCGCATCAGGGTCTTCCCGCAGTACGCCATGTCAGAGATTTCTGAAATCAAGGAACAAGAGAGCGGCGAGTTCGTCACTTTCCCGGGTTCGCCCTTCGAATTGCACCTGCCCTATCCGCCCGCGGGCGACCAGCCTGCGGCCATCGACAAGCTCGTCGATGGCGTGCGCGACGGCGAGGTCTACCAGACCCTGCTGGGCGTCACCGGCTCGGGCAAGACCTTCACCATGGCCAACGTGATCGCCCGCCTGGGCCGCCCGGCGATCGTCTTCGCGCCGAACAAGACCCTGGCGGCGCAGCTGTACAGCGAGTTCCGGGAGTTCTTCCCGCGCAACGCGGTGGAGTATTTCGTGAGCTACTACGACTACTACCAGCCCGAGGCCTATGTGCCGCAGCGCGACCTGTTCATCGAGAAGGACAGCTCGATCAACGAGCACATCGAGCAGATGCGCCTGTCGGCCACCAAGAGCGTGCTGGAGCGGCGCGACACCGTGATCGTGGCGACGGTGAGCGCCATCTACGGGATAGGAACGCCGGAAGACTACACCCAGATGCGCTTCATCACGCGCGTGGGCGACCGGATCGGCCAGCGCGACATCATCTCGCAGCTGATCCGCATGCAGTACAACCGCAACGAGCAGGACTTCGCGCGCGGCACCTTCCGGGTGCGTGGCGACACGATCGACATCTTCCCGGCCGAGCACAGCGAACTGGCGATCCGCATCGAGCTGTTCGACGACGAGATCGAGTCGCTGCAGCTGTTCGATCCGCTCACCGGGCGGATCCGCCAGAAGGTGCCGCGCTTCACCGTGTACCCGTCCAGCCACTACGTCACGCCGCGCGAGAAGGTGCTGGCCGCCGTGGAGTCCATCAAGCTCGAGCTGGACCAGCGGCTCAAGGAGCTGGTGGCGCAAGGCAAGCTGGTGGAGGCCCAGCGGCTGGAACAGCGCACGCGCTTCGACCTGGAGATGCTCAGCGAGGTCGGCCACTGCAAGGGCATCGAGAACTACACGCGCCACCTGTCGGGGGCGCCGCCCGGAGCGCCGCCGTCGACGATGACCGACTACCTGCCGCGGGACGCCTTGATGTTCCTGGACGAAAGCCACCAGATGATCGGCCAGCTCGCCGCGATGTACAACGGCGACCGCGCGCGCAAGACCACGCTGGTGGAGTACGGCTTTCGCCTGCCGTCGGCCCTGGACAACCGGCCGCTGAAGTTCGAGGAATTCGAGGCGCGCATGCGCCAGGTGATCTTCGTGTCGGCCACGCCCGCCGCCTACGAGCAGGCGCACGCCGGCCAGGTGGTCGAGCAGCTGGTGCGGCCGACCGGGCTGGTCGATCCCGAGGTGGTCGTGCGGCCGGCCACCCACCAGGTCGACGACGTGCTGCAGGAAATCCGCATCCGCGTCGAGAGGAACGAGCGGGTGCTGATCACCACGCTGACCAAGCGCATGGCCGAGCAGCTGACCGACTACCTGGCCGACAACGGCGTGAAGGTGCGCTACCTGCACAGCGACATCGACACCGTGGAGCGGGTCGAGATCCTGCGCGACCTGCGGCTGGGCGCGTTCGACGTGCTGGTGGGCATCAACCTCCTGCGCGAGGGCCTGGACATCCCGGAGGTTTCCCTGGTCGCCATCCTGGACGCCGACAAGGAGGGCTTCCTGCGTGCCGAGCGCTCCCTGATCCAGACCATAGGGCGCGCCGCGCGCCACCTCAACGGCAAGGCCATCCTCTATGCCGACCGGATGACCGAGTCGATGGCCAAGGCCATGGGCGAAACGCAGCGCCGGCGCGCGCGCCAGCTCAGCTACAACGAGGAGCACGGCATCACGGCGCGCAGCATCGTCAAGAAGGTGCGCGACCTCATCGATGGGGTCTACAGCGAAAAAGCGGCCCGGGAGATGGAAAAGCAGGAACTGCAGCGCGCCATGACGCAGGACATGTCCGAGAAGGACATCGCCCGGGAGATCAAGCGGCTCGAGAAGGAGATGCTCGAACACGCGCGCAACCTCGAGTTCGAGAAGGCGGCGCGCGCGAGGGACCGGCTCGCCGCGCTGAAGGAGCAGGCGTTCGGCGCGAGCGTGCACGACAATGTGGTGCCGATTCGCGGCGCCGCGCGCAGTTAGCCGCGCGCCGACCTGACTGGCCCCGGACTGATCCAGCGCAAGTGCAGAGGGGCCCGCATGGTGCCCAATTTCCTGAGTACCCGAGCGATTCCATGGGATTTCTGTTAAACTTGACAGAAATAGTCAGGATCAGGGTCAAAAATCGGTGCTGAGCGCTCGGGTGCGAGGCAAGCGGTGCACCCGGACCCGCAAATGGGCGGACATCGGACTTCGGGGCTGCGTTCCCGGGGTGATTGAAGGTTAGGACAAGCAAAAGGAGCTTGCGATGAGACTCACGACCAAAGGCCGTTTCGCGGTCACCGCGATGATCGATCTGGCGCTGCGCCAGAACAATGGCCCCGTCACGCTGGCGGCGATCAGCCAGCGCCAGCAGATTTCACTGTCCTACCTGGAGCAGCTGTTCGGCAAGCTGCGCCGCCACGAGCTGGTGGAATCCACGCGCGGCCCCGGCGGCGGGTACACGCTCGGCCGCAAGGCTTCGGACATCACCGTCGCCGACATCATCGTGTCGGTGGACGAGCCGCTGGATGCCACGCAGTGCGGGGGCAAGGAAAACTGCGACGCCGACGGGGGCCGCTGCATGACGCACGAGCTGTGGGCCGCGCTCAACCAGCGCATGGTCGAGTTCCTCGATTCCGTGACCCTGCAAAAGCTCGTCGAGGAGCAGCTAGCCAAGGGCGTGCAGATCGAGGACAAGCCTGCCGTGAAGCGCGCGATCTCCAGCCAGCCCGTGGTCAAGCCGATCCGGGTGAATGCGCCGAATTCGGTGTTCCAGCTCGGCAACGCCTTCGCCAAATCGTGAGTTCCGCGGCCCGGTTGCGAATTCGCAAGACCGCGCCGGCCATGAAGCCCTAACTTCGCCTATCGCCCTTCGCAAGCACAGCATCCATGGACACGACCCCGCACTTCCCGATCTATATGGACTACGGCGCGACCACGCCGGTCGACCCGCGCGTGGTGGACGCGATGATTCCCTGGCTGCGCGAGCATTTCGGCAACCCGGCCTCGCGCAGCCATGCCTGGGGCTGGGAAGCGGAAGCCGCGGTGGAGAAGGCGCGCACTGAAGTGGCCGACCTGGTGGGCGCCGACCCGCGCGAGATCGTCTGGACCTCCGGCGCGACCGAATCCAACAACCTGGCCATCAAGGGCGCCGCGCACTTCTACAAGACCCGCGGCAAGCACCTGATCACCGTGAAGACCGAGCACAAGGCGGTGCTGGACACCATGCGCGAGCTCGAGCGCCAGGGCTTCGAGGTGACCTATCTGGACGTCCGCGAGGACGGCTTGATCGATTTCGAGGTGCTCAAGGCCGCCATGCGGCCCGACACCATCCTGATCAGCGTCATGCTGGTCAACAACGAGATCGGCGTGATCCAGGACATTCCGGCCATCGGCGCGTTGTGCCGCGAAAAGGGCGTCATCTTCCACGTCGACGCCGCCCAGGCGACCGGAAAGGTGGAGATCGACCTGGCGGCCCTGCCGGTGGACCTGATGAGCCTGGCGTCGCACAAGACCTACGGCCCGAAGGGCATAGGCGCGCTCTATGTGCGGCGCAAGCCGCGGGTGCGCCTGGAAGCCCAGATGCACGGCGGCGGACACGAGCGCGGCATGCGCTCGGGCACCTTGCCCACCCACCAGATCGTCGGGATGGGTGAGGCGTTCCGCATCGCCAAGGCCGAGATGGCCCAGGACAATGCCAAGGCGCGCGCCCTCCAGCAGCGGCTGATCGACGGACTCAAGGACCTCGAGCAGGTCTTCATCAACGGCGACCTGCAGCGGCGGGTTGCGCAGAACCTGAACATCAGTTTCAACTTCGTGGAAGGCGAGTCGCTGATCATGGGGATCAAGGGCCTCGCCGTTTCGTCCGGCTCCGCGTGCACCTCGGCTTCCCTGGAGCCCAGCTATGTGCTGCGCGCCCTGGGCCGCAGCGACGAACTGGCGCACAGCAGCCTGCGCATCACCATCGGGCGCTTCACCACCGAGGAAGAGATCGATTACGCGGTCAAGAGCATCAGGCAGAACGTGGAGCGGCTGCGCGAGCTCAGCCCGCTCTGGGAGATGTACCAGGACGGCGTCGACCTCTCGACCATCCAGTGGTCGGCGCACTGAGCCGCACGCCCGTCGCCGGAACGGATCCGGCGTGACAGCAGGAACAGAACAGGAGATATGAAATGGCCTATTCGGAAAAAGTCGTCGACCACTACGAGCATCCCCGCAACGTCGGTTCCTTCGACAAGGGCGACGAGAGCGTGGGCACCGGCATGGTGGGCGCCCCGGCCTGCGGCGACGTGATGAAGCTGCAGATCAAGGTCAACCCCTCCACCGGCGTGATCGAGGATGCGCGCTTCAAGACCTACGGCTGCGGCTCCGCGATCGCGTCCAGTTCGCTGGTGACCGAGTGGGTCAAGGGCAAGACCCTGGATCAGGCGGCCGCCCTGAAGAACAGCCAGATCGCCGAGGAACTGGCGCTGCCGCCGGTGAAGATCCACTGTTCGATCCTCGCGGAGGACGCCATCAAGGCGGCCGTGGACGACTACAAGAAAAAACACACCCACTGATGGCCCACCGCCCCAGCGAGGTGGCCCCACGACGATACCGGTTTGTCTCATCACTATGGCAATTTCGTTGACAGAAGCAGCGGCCCGCCACGTCTCGCGCTACCTCAGCAAACGCGGCAAGGGTGTAGGCGTGCGGCTGGGCGTGAAGACCACGGGTTGCTCGGGCCTGGCGTACAAGCTCGAGTACGTGGACGAGATCGCGCCCGAGGACATCGTGTTCGAGGAACACGGCGTGAAGATCCTGATCGACCCCAAGAGCCTTGC
>JAMPXR010000020.1 GCA_023701085.1 Ramlibacter sp.
CCGACGCGGCCGTCGGGCAGGATGTGCACGTCCAGCAGCACCTGCCCTTGCTCGCCAAAGCGACGCGACAGCGCCGGATAGGCGGGCGCCGGATTGTTCAGGTGCGCCGCGTCGACGCGTGGCGGCGTCACCGGCGCCGGCCCCGGCGCGGCAGCTACGGGGCCGGTGGCAGGGGGGACGGCTGGGGCCGCCGCCGGCGCTGCCGCGGGACCCGCTGCCGTGGGTGCGGCCTGCTCTGCCGCTGTTGTCACCGGCGCCACCGCACGGTCGGACACGGGCGTATCGGGCGTCATCGATGGGGCGGGTGCGGGCGCTTTCGCGGGCGCGGGGCGTTTCGCAGCCTGGGGCTCGGGTTTGGGCGCCGCCGGCGGCGGGTTCGGCTGGGTTGGGGCGGCAAAAGGACGCGGCACGAGATGGCCGATCAGCGCCGGGGGCTGAACGGGAAGGGGGGGCGCGACATTGCCGGTGAACAGCTGGCCGAGCAGCAGCGCATGCGCCGCGACCACGCCCATCAGCCACATCCATCCCGAATCGCGGGAAACAGCCACCGGCTTCATCGTTCAGGCGGCCCTCAGACGCAGGTCCGTCGTCGGCACTGCGCAACACGCCAGCACATGCCGTGGGGGAGGCGTGAATTCGGGAGTCACCCGGTACGCGACCTCTCCTTCTTCGAGCGCGAGCAGGCAGCGGCCGCAGCTGCCGGTGCGGCAGTCGGCGTCGATTGTCAGACGCTGCGCTTCGATCGCGTCGAGCAGGCTGCCATGGCCTGCAAAGGAAAATCGTTCGCCGCCAAAGGCGACCGTGCGTTCGAGGTCTTCCCCAGCGGGGTGCGCCAGCGTGAAGCGCTCGAAATGAAGGGCGTTGGCCGGGACACCCGCGGCGGTGAGCTGCGCCCGAAGCGCCTCGAGCAAATCGGAGCCGGCGCAGATCAGGAAGTCGGAATCGGCCAAGGTCCCGAGTTCAGCCGCCAGGAGGGCTGCGCTGATCCGCTGGGCCGATCCGCGCGCGGGACGCGAGACGAGTATCCGCGCTCGCAAGTCCGAATGGCGCTGCGCCAGCGATGCCAGCGCCTCGCCATAGATCGCGTCCTCTTCGTGTCGCACCTGCCAGTAAAAATGCGCCTGAGCAGGGCACCGCCTCGCGGCGCGCCACTCGTCGAGCATCGCGAGCAAAGGCGTGACGCCAACGCCGCCGGCGATCAGGACGATACGTCGCCTTCCCGTCTGTTTCGGCAACACGAACCTTCCATCCGGCCGGCCCACCAGGAGGTGGGCGCCCGGCCGCGCGTGGGCGGCGAGCCGGGGAGAGAACCGCCCGCATGGCTCGCGCTTGATCGTCAGCTCGTAAGAAAACGGCAGCGGCCGCCAACGGGCGATCGAATAGCGGCGACTGGCAGCTTCACCCGGAATCGCCAACGCCACCGACTGGCCGCCGGCGAAGCGCGGCAAGGGCAGCAACCGTGTCCATGCGGGCCTGCGCAGCAGCAGCGTGAAGAGATCGCCAGGGTGGTCCGCGCGCCGCGCGACGACCAGCCGCATCGGTCGTTTCGGGCGGAACGAGACGCCGCGCACAAGCAGGGTGGCGGCCGCAAGGAAGGCCGCCAGCGCCAAGACCGACAAGGCAAGGACAGCCGGCCCCATTCAGTTCGCCGCACTGGCGCGCTGGCGGCGCCCGCGCATCCACAGGGTCAAGCCGGTGATGCCCAGCCCGACGCACGCGAGGCCGAGCAGGTCGATCCAGATCCACTCGTACTCCTTCCCGAAGAAAAGCTTGCCCGTGTGCACGTCCAGGATGATCTTCGACAAGGGTTTGCCCGCGCCCGCGCCCGCGCCGGCAGGCAGCCGCGCGGGGAAGTCGAGGGCACGCTTTTCCCACTGCCTTCCGTCCGTGCTCACCAGCAGACCGCCGGAATCCTTGCACGCCGCGGCGTAGGAGCCCTGGACCGCGCCCACCTGCCAACAGTCGCCCTTGTACACGTGAGCGGCTTTTCCTCCTTCGAGGCGCCATAGTCCTTTCTTTCCGGCAAGCAGCACGCCGCCGGCGGCTGCGGCGATGCCGCGGATCTCATCCTTGGGCGAGCCATCGATGGGCGTGAGTCGGTTTCCTTCGAGCCTGAAAACCCCGACCGCCGCGCCGATCCATTGCTCGGAGCCGACCATCGCGCTGGAGCGCACCTCCGGGACGGAGGCGCCTGCCGCCGCCCCGGGGATGAGGATGTCCTGTGTGCCCAAGGCCTTCTCGTGTGCGATGAAAATGGTGGTCAGGCCAACCAGCAACAGTGGCAGGCCCAGTGCGACGCTGCCCCAGGTGTGCCAGTTGCGCATGCTGTGTTCCATAGGATCTCTCCCGAACGCGCCTAGAAGCGGCTTTCGAAGGTGAGGAAAACGACGGGCTTGGAACGTTCGACCTTGGCTTCAGCGGCGTTGAAGGCTCCGGCCGCGGTGTACTTGGTGACCGCTTCTTCTTTCTTGGCGGAGAGCACATTCTTGGCCACCAGCCGCAGTTCGGCGGTCGGGCTGAACACCCTTCGGATGTACAGGTCGAGCAAGGTGGACGCGTTTCGGCTCTTGACTTCGCGCACGCCCTCGGGGTTGACGCTGTCGGCCACGAAAGCGGGCGAGTGACTCACCAGGAACCCGGCGGACCATCTGGAAGGCAGGTGCTGCCAATCCAGGCCGAGGTTGGTGACGCGCGGGGGCATGTCCTTGACGTCTTGCCCACCCGCAAAGGCCGTGGAGATCCTTCCGCGCAGTTCCGCGTGGCTGCCCGTGAGGCTGAGTTGATGAGGGCCTTTTTGCAGCAGGGGGACGCGCCAATCCAGCTCCGCGCCCCAGAACCGCGCCTTGCCCACGTTGTAGGGGCGTTCGACAAAACGCGGGCCTTCGGCCAGCGCCGCTTTTTGAATAAAGTCCCGGACATCCCGGTGATAGAGGTTCAGGCCGAAAACGCCGCGATTGCCCGGAAGGAACTGTTCGACGCCGATTTCGATCCCGGTCGCCCGTTCCGGCTTCAGTTGGGCATTGCCGCCCTTGTCGGGATTGAGGATCGTGCCGGGATTGGTGCCCCCCGCCCGTGTGACCAGTGGATTGACGTCGTCGAACTTCGGCAGCTTCAGCGTCCGCGCCACACTGGCGCGCAAGATCGTGTTGTCCGTCGCGGCCCAGCGGTAATGCGCCGACGGATTGGCCGATGTATGGCTGCCCGAACTGGCGTTGCCGGTGCGGTCGGTCGCGTCGCGTTCGGTCCTCTCATACCGCACGCCGAAGGTGAGCCCATGCGCGGCTGCAACCCGCCACTCATCCTGCAGATAGACGACCGATTTCGTCTCATCGATGGCGTAAATGTCGTTGGCGCCGGGTGCCTTGGGCGTCAAAGGCGCAGTCGCGTTGGCAGCTTCGGACACGGACTTTCGCTTTTCGTAGTCGGTGACCCGGCGCTCGACTCCGGCCTTAAGCAGGTGCGCCCCCACAGGCCATGCCATACCGGCCCCGGCGTAGGACTGGTCTTCCTGAAGCTTCTCCAGCTCGAGCCCGCGCTTCGTGAGAGCGCCGGCGGCGTTGGTCTCGCGGGTGGTCTTGTCTTTGTCCGACTTCCCGCGCTGCGTCGCCAGCTTGGCGTACCAGCTGCCCGGGCCGACCTTGCCGTCGTAACGGGCGGAGAGGCGGCCGAGCTGATCGGTCTTGTCTTCCGAATTGACCGTGGCCTTGGTCACCGCGCCCGCGGCATTGCGCAGCTCCGACGTCTCCCGCTTGTCCTCCGTGCCGAGCGAGAGGAACGGGTCGATGGTCAGCCGGTCCTGGCCGAAGGCCCAGGTCAGCCGCGGCGTGAGCAGCGCTTCGGTCTTCTTGACGGGTTTGGGCTTGTGCTCGCGCTGGGTGACAGCGCCGGCCGCATTGAGTGTGTCCTTGTCTTCGACGATGTCTTCCGCCCCGACCGTGTACGACAGACCGAGCACGACGTCCAGGTTGTCGTACCGGCGGCTCCATTGGCCGAGCACATCGCCCACGTCCAGGCGGCCGTTCCTGCCATAAGCGGCACGCAGCCGGGTGGTGTTGTCGGCCCGGCTCTTGAGGACGATGTTGATCGTCCCGCCGATGCCGCTGGCGTCGTACTCGGCGGTCGGATTGCGGATGATCTCGATGCGCTCGATCATGTCGGCAGGCAGCCGGTCAACCTGCATTTGCCGCTCTTGCGTGGTGCCCGGCACCGGCTCGCCGTTGATCAGGAACTGGGTATAGCCCTTGTCGAAGCCGCGCATCCGCACGTCTTTGGCGACGCCCGGCGGGCCGGTGAAAGTCATGCCCGGCAGGCGGCGCAGCACGTCGCCGACGGTGGCGTCGCCGAAGCGTTCGACTTCGTCCTCGGAGACGACGATCTTCTGCAACTGGGCGTTCTTGCGCTCCGCCTGCGCCTCGTGCTGGCCCGTGGCGACGATATCAGGCAGGACGACCGCGGCGCCTGGCGGTCCGGGCCGATCGGCCCCCGCAGGGGCAGTGGTTGGCTGGGCCGGCGCGATCAAGGGGCAGGTTCCCCATGCGACCGCGAACGCCAGCGCGAGTGGAGACTTGCGCAGCACAATGCTTTCCTTCTGGTTTTCGCACTGGCTGGCGGCGGCGGGCTCGTGCAGGGCGGGTATCGGTTACTTCGTGAGGATCAGCTTCCCTAGCGATGTGACGCGCAGCCGGTAGAGAACATCCTGGTGTTCGATCTCGAGCTGGCTGTCGCCCGCGAACAGGTCCGCACTCGAAAGGCGGCGCACGGCATTCGGTTCGGAGCCGGTCCGCCCTCTGGGCATGCGGCCCGCGGGAAAAGAGTGCTCCCTGACGATGTTGGGCTCTCGTTTCGGGTCCATGGCTATAAATGTAAACGAGAATTGTTCGCATGTAAAGACGGCTGAGCTAAGAGTTTTCCGATTTCGGTTGCGCGCCGCTCAGGCCGATCGCCCTGTCCGGCGCCGACTGGAAAACCACGCGAGCCCGATGACGGCAAGAAGAAAGCCTTGCGACGCGAGCCCCTGCGCCGTCGGGTGCACGCCAAGCATGGGCAGTGCGACTGTGCCCAGCGGCGTCACGGAAACCAAGCCCGCCTCCTGCAGTGCGGCTACACCGTGGCCGGCGAACACGACAGCCATCGCGACCAGCAGGGCGGACGTTGCCGCGAAGAACGGCCCGAGCGGAAGCCGCACGCCGTAGCGCAGAATGGCCCAGCCCAGGCCGGCCAGGAGCACAGCGCCCGCGGCCATTCCCCCTAAGACGGAGCTCTGTCCTGCCGGACCCGCCTGCGCCCACAGCGCCTGGTAGAACAGGATCACCTCGAACAGCTCACGGTATACCGCGAGGAATGAAATCGTCGCCATCGCCCAGAGCGTGCGCTTGCCCAGCGCCGCCGTGACGTGCTCGCGAATAAACGTCTGCCATGCCTGCGCGTGCGAACGCTTGTGCAGCCAGGCGCCCACGTACAGGAGCATGGCGGATGCCGCCAGCGCTGAAAACCCCTCCGTGAGTTCGCGGCTGGCGCCCGTGATCGTCAGCACATAGCTCGAAACCGCCCAAGTGGCCCCGCCGAGCACGACGGCAGCGATCCAGCCCGCGTGGATATAAGGCATCGCATCGCGCCGGCCGGTTTTCAGCACGAAAGCGATGATCGCGGCCAGCACCAGGATGGCTTCCAGTCCCTCCCGCAGCAGGATCAGCAGCGAACTCGTGAATGCGGCCCCGGCCGACAGGCCACCCGTCCCGAGCTTTTCATCCGCCTGATCGAGAAGAGTTCCAATTCGCTCCACCTGCCGAGCGACCGCATCCGCCGGTTGGGCACTGTCGATGGCATTGCGCAGCGCCATCATCTCTTTCTCCGTCTCCATGCGCAGCTTCGAGTCCACGTTGTCCAGGCTGGACTCCACCAGCTCGAAACCCTCGAGGTACGCGGTAATCGCGTGCCGGCGCGCCAGTTGCCGGTCGCCCGCGGCATAGGCCGCCACGGCTTCCCGCAGCCTGGCGCGGGTGAGGGCGAGGGGCGCCGGGCGGCTGTCCTCCAGCGCTTGCGGCCGCTTCAGGAGGAAGGCCAGGACCGCCTCGAGGTCGGCCCCGCCTTTTTCGGCCACCGCGAGCGCCGGCGTCGTCACCAGGGCGCGCAAGCTGCCAATCTCGCCCTTGCCCACGCCGTGCTTCCAGAGCGCTTCACCCTGGTCCGCCGCGTGCGGTGCCACCCGCAAACCTGCCACGAAGAAGCCCAGCGCCCAGCGATCCGCCTGCGACAGCTCCGAGAAGGCACGCATGGGCGTGCCGCCCACGCCCAGCGTGATCGTGTTGTACAGGCCGTAAACACTGCGCTGCCGCATGCGCGCCTCGTCGTGGAAGTTGCTGGCGGGCGGGTCCATGCCCTTGGCGGCCGGCCCGTCGCCGCGCCCCTGCGCCCCATGGCAGGCGGCGCATTGCGCCTGGAACAGGGCCGCGGCGCGCTTCAGATCGGGTGTCTGGCGCGGCGCGACGGTCACGTTGTAGATGCGCATCACGTCCGCCGCCACTGCGCGCGCCAGCGCGGCGACTTCCACGCCTGGGGCTTTGGACTCGATGCGCGCGAGCAGCTGGCCGGCCCTGGCGACGAGAGCATCCTTTTCCGGGGCATGCGGCATCGCCTGCAGCAGGCCAATGGATTGCCTTGCGAACTCCAGCTGCTCCTGGTACTCCGGCGGGTCCAGCACCTTTCCATCCTGCACGAACTCGGGATAGTCGATGCTCACGTAATCCAGCATGTGGATCGCGGCCTGGGCGTTTTCGGCCGCAGGCTGCGCCCAAAGTGCCGGTGCTGCCAGGATGTACAGCGCGCCCAGCACGCCACGCAGCCATCGGTGCTCGCCTCTCAGGAGGCTGCTTGCCCAAGCGGGGACCCACGCCATGATGCTTCTCCCGACAAGTCGGCGACGGATCAGAAATCGACCTTGGCCGCCAGGCGCAGCGTACGGGGCGCACCGGTGCCCAGCAGGCCGTTGCCCGCGGCGACCCAGTAGTCGCGGTCCGTTGCGTTGTCCAGGTTGGCCTGCAGCGTCAGGTGCTGCCCGGCCACCTTCGTGCGGTAGCGCCCGCCCAGCGAGAGCGTCGTGTAGCTGCCGACCCACGCCTGGTTCAGGTTGTTGACGGCGCGCTTGCCCACGTAGTAGAGGCCCGCGTTCACCGACAGCCCCGCCCACTGCGGCAAACGATACTCGCCGAACAGGCTGACGGTGCGCCGCGGCGTGTTCTCGGGTGTCTTGCCCAGCTCACCGGCATTGGACGCACCGACCGAAACGATCCTGGCGTCGAGCAGCTGCATGGATGCGACGATGCCAAACTGCGGCGTGACATCGCCGCTGGCCGACAGCTCCAGCCCGCGGTAGCGGCTCTTGCCTCCCACCACGAAGCGGTTCGCGTCGTCCACCGTGGTCTGCGGCCGGTCGATCTGGAACAGCGCGGCCTGCGCGAACACCTGGCGCCAGGCGCGTGTCTTGATCCCCAGTTCCATCTGCTTGTTGACCGCGGGCGGCAGGATTTCGCCGGAGTTGGCGCGGGTGGCCGGTGCCGTGCCGGTGTCTTCCAGGCCTTCCAGGTAGCTTGCGTACACCGAGGTGTCGGGCGCCGGCTTGAACACCACCGACACGTTGGGCGAAACCGCGTCGGCGCTGTAGCGCCCGCCCGCGTTCTGGTTGCTGTAGTCGAACGCCCGCAGGCCCGCCTGCACCTGCCAGCGCTCGCCGAAGGAGATGCGGTCGAACGCGTACAGGCCCCTGTCGCGGATCGTGGTGTGCGTGCCCGGCAGGCTGAGCGCCGGATCGAGCTGCGGCACCGGCCGGGGGTTGTACAGGTTCTGCGGCACCCGCTCGTTCCTGGGCGCGGACGCGCCGGAGAAGGAGTTGCGCCGGTTGGCCGTGTAGCCGAGGGTCAGCTCCTGGCGCACGGCGCCGCTTCCGAGTTGCCCCAGCAGCTCGACGCGGTGGTTGCTGTTGGTGAAGCGCTGGTCATTGACGAAGGAGATGTCGAGGAAGCCTTCGCCGGTGGCGAGGTCGTAGTTCCTGAGCTGCGAGAAGCGGCGGTCGCGCTTGGCTTCGGCGTGGCCCGTCTCGACCGTCAGAGACCAGGCGTCGCCCAGCGCCAAGTCCCCGCGCAGCAGCGCGTTGGTCGCCTGCGCATCGTAGCGCTGCCAGTTGCCGGCGAGGTTGCGCTTGTTGTCCGGCACCGGGGGCAGGGTGATGTTGCCGCCGGCCGCCGCGGGCAGCGCGATCCCGGCCTGCTCGCTGACGTCCTTGCGATAGTGCTCCACGTCCGCCTTCAGCCTGAAGGCGGGGGTCACGCGCCAGTCGTAGGCTGCGGCCACGAGGCCGCGATTGCCGTCGAAGTTGTCGATGCCGTACTCGAGCTTGCCCGCCGCGGCGTTGACGCGCAGGCCCATGTCGCCGCCGGCAAAGCGCCGGCCGATGTCCACGTGCGCGTCCAGGCTGCCGTGGTTGCTGACCGAACTGGCCACGCTGGTGGCCGGCTTGTCGCCGGCGCGCTTGGTCACGAAGTTGACGACGCCGCTCGGGGGCACCAGGCCGTAGTAGAGCGAAGAGGCGCCCTTGAGCACCTCGACCCGCTCCTTGTTCTCCAGCGGGATGTCGATCAGGTTGATGATCGGCAGAGAACCGTTCAAGCGGTAGTTGCCCCGGTTCTCCACCAGGATGCCCCGGATCGAGATGTTGTCGTAGGTCGATCCGCTCAGCTGTGAACGCGTCACGCCCGCCGTGTTGCGCAGCGCGTCGAGCAGGGTCTTCGCTTGCTGCGCATCCAGCACGCTGCGAGTGATCACGTTGTTGGTCAACGGCACTTCCAGGGGATCCTGGTCGCGGAACGCGCCGACCTGGACATTGCGCGAGCTGAAGTTGCTCGATCCCTCCCCCGTCACCCGCACTTCGGAGAGCGTCGGCGTCGAGGAGGCCTGGGCCCAGGCGCCTGCGGACCAGGCGAGGACGGAAACGGCGGCGGTGATCGCGGTATAGGGGAAGCGGGGCAGGGACATGGTTAGAATAAACGCTAATGAGAAGTATTATTATTTCGGAGTGTACTTGATGAGTCCAGCCTTGCGACGCCTCTGGCTGAAACTGCACCGGTGGGTTGCGCTTGCGATCGGCTGGGCCCTCGTCCTGGCCGGTCTTCTGGGCTCCCTGCTGGTGGTGGCGAAGCCCCTGGACCAGTGGGTGCATCCCGAACTGTTTCGGCAACCTGCGCAGGTGAAAGCTGCGGCGGCCGCTTCGCTGGGGGAAGTGAAGCAGCGCCTCGACCATCAGTTCGGTCCCGGCACAGCCTACACATTCCGCCCCCCTCGCAGGCCGGATGACACCCTGTGGGTGACTGTGCGCGGTTCCTGGGAAGGGGTGGTCTACTTCGACGCCTTGGGCCGTGAGCTGGGGCGCCGCAGCGAGACCGAAGGTGCGTACAAGCTCCTGTTCGAACTGCACAGCGCGCTGCTGCTCGGCGACACCGGCAAGGCGATCCTCACCACAGCGGCCGGGATTTATCTTTTCCTTCTGGTGACCGGGCTGTGGCTCTGGTGGCCGCGGCGCTGGCCGTCGTTTCGGATTCACTGGCGCGGGGGCGTGCAGCGCGCCGCCCTGGATTTCCATAACACGGCCGGCGCGCTGCTGGGCGCCCTGATCGCCGTGTCCATCGCGAGCGGCGCATACATGGCCTGGCCGCCGCTGCGGACTTTCGTCACGACTGTCGCCGGCGATACCCCGGTACAAGGCCCCAAGTTAAGCGCATCGGCAGCGGGGTCGACCGCGATGCCACTGGACAGGATGGTGAAGCAGGCGCAATCCGTTTTTCCCGAGGGCATGGTCGGCTATATCCATGTCCCGGCCGCCAGCCATCAGCCGGTGCGCATCCGGCTGAAGCTGCCTGACGATCCGCATCCGAACGGCCTGAGCTCCGTGTGGCTTCATCCAGCCACCGGCGAAGTGCTCAAGGTCGCGCGTTGGTCCGAACTCGACCCGGGCAACCGCGTGGTGTCCACCGTCTACCCGCTGCACACCGGCGCCCTGGGGGGCCCCGTGCACGAACTGATCGTCGGCATCACGGGGCTGGCAATGACCGGCCTGGGCGCTGCCGGTCTGCTGCTGTGGTGGGCGCGCAGAAACCGGAAGGCACGCGTGCCGGCCGCCGCGGTACGCTGACGAGAGGTCT
The DNA here is from genome assembly GCA_023701085.1 of Ramlibacter sp. Classification (GTDB taxonomy): domain Bacteria; phylum Pseudomonadota; class Gammaproteobacteria; order Burkholderiales; family Burkholderiaceae_C; genus Ramlibacter. Next base: position 10,191 of record JAMPXR010000020.1, read on the forward strand.
TGGCAAATGCGAATCATTCGCATATGATGCGACGACAGCCAGCCTCTACGCGCACCGGCTTCCATGCGGAAGCGTCGACTGCGCAGCCAGCAAATTGATGAACAAAGGCGCCGCCCCCGGCGCCATCTGCGCATGTCGCCTGACGCAGATTTCTACAAGGAGCGCGAGCGTGAATATCGATGCGAAGACCGCGAACGAGGAGTACAGCCTGCCCTGCGCCGAGGCGCTGCTGGCTGGGACACTCGCGCTGATGACCGGGCATGTCCAGGCCTGCTGCGACAGACAGCGAGGGCTCATGGGACTGAAGATCACCGATAACCTGTCCCGACTGGCCGCGCACCCGCGGCTTACCCCGCAGTTCAGGACGATGCTGTGGAATCTGCGCGCGCGCTGGCAGCTACAGCTGCAACAGCACGGCGATGTCGCGCCGAGCGAGCCGGATCGGCGGCTCTGGCACAGGGAAAGTTCGTCCGTCCAGTAAGAGGATCGGCATGAACGCCCAGACGATCAGGAAGCAATTCAGTGCAGCCCGAGCGGCAGGTCATGCCGCCGCGGATGCCGCCGAATTCCTGGGCGTCAGCGAGGGGGAGGCACTTGCCGCTCACGCGGACGGCCATGACGGCCGGCTCAAGGTCATACCCTTGCGTGGGCCCCGGACTGAACTGGCGCGGGCCCTCGAAGGCTGCGGGCCGCTGCTGGCGCGCAGCAGCAACGATTTCATCGTTCACGAGGTGGCCGGCACCTGCGCAGATCAAATTGTCGAGAATTACGTCGGCCAAGCTCTGGGCAGAAAGATCGAACTGCAGATGTTTTTCGACCGCTGGCATGCCGGCTTCGCCGTGCAGGAGACGGCCGGCGCCGGCGAACCCTCGCTGGGTCTGCACTTCTTCAATGTTCACGGAGTCGCGGTGCACAAGGTCTATGCATGTGAAGGCACAGACCTCGAGGCGTTCCACGGGGTGATCGAGCGATTCTCCGAGCCTGGCTTGGCCTACCTGTTCCGGAACGCGCCGCCCAAACCTGTACTCCGGCCTGACGAGCTCTGCGACACCGTCGCCCTTGCGCACGCGTGGAACCGCATGAGCGACACATGCCAGTTCGCTCCGATGCTTCGCCGGCTGGACATTGAGCGTCAGCAGAGCTTTCGATTGATGGAAGGGCGGTTCGCGTGGCGCACTTCTTTCACGGCGGTGCGCGAATTGATGCAGGAAGCGTCAACGGATCGCGCGGGAATCGCGGTCATCATCCGCGACCCGAAGTTCATTCGAGTTGACAGCGGGCGCGTACGGCATACTCCGCCCGCGCAGATCAAAGGTCCCGCACGCCTGACCGTGCTGGCCCCCAGCTTCAATCTGCACATGCGCGAAGACCGGATCGCTCAGGCGTGGATCGTGAAAAAACCCACTGCCGCCGGGATCGCGACGACCGTCGAGGTCTTCAATGCGAAAAGCGACTTGATGGTGGCGCTCTGCGACCACCGGGAGCTCGGATCAGGCGGGCCAGTCCTTCGGTTCGAGGCGTTCAGGCCCGTCCATGAGCGCTGATTGCGCTGATTCCCGAGTGCATCACAAGTCCACCTGCAGCGTTGCCAACACGGCCCGGCCGGGTTGGGGCATCCGCCCCTGGCTGTAGTCGACGCCGCGGAAGTAGTAATCCCGGTCGAACAGGTTGTTAACGGCCAGGCCCGCCTTCATCGCTTTGCCCGCCCAGGTGAAGGCATAGCCGACGTGCGCGCTCCAGACCCAGTAGGAAGGAATGCGCCCGACAGAGCCGCTCGCGTTTTCCGCCTCGGTGTTCGCGCCATCGCTGAACATCGCGCTCTGGTATTGACCGTTGAGGCTCCAGCTCCATCCGTTCTGCCGGTAGGTCGTATTCAGGGCCAGCTGGTGACGCGGAGCATAGGGCAACTCGTTGCCGCGGAATGCTCCCGAGAGCTGCTCCGTGTCCACGTGGGTGTAGGCCGCTCCCAGTTCCAGCCCGCGGATCGCTGGCGGCCGCCAGCGCGCCTGAAGCTCCGCGCCCTGGTGCCGCGCCCGTCCCAGGTTGCGGAAGCCGGTGGTGGCATTCACGAATTCCAGTTTGTTGTCGAACTGGAACCGGAACGCTGTGGCCTCGACATCGAGCGCCGGCGTTGCCGCCCAGCGCAGGCCTGCCTCGTAGTTCCTGGCACGCTCGGCCGCCAGGTCGCCGCCGAAGGTGATTTGCGTGAACTGCACCGGCCGCAAGGAGCGGTGGGCATTGGCGAAGAGGAACAGCGAAGGCGTCGCCTGGTACCCAACATCCAGTCCTGGCAGCCAGTCCCGTGTGGTGTTGCGCGTCTGGGCGCCCGTGGCACTGTTGCGGTAGGAAAGCCGCACGTCCTCATGGCGCACGCCGGGCGTGATCTTGAGCCGGCCGTCCATCAGACTCAAGGTGTCGCTGAAGTAGGCGGCGTAGGCGTCGTTCTCGAACCGCCAGTCTCGGGTCACGCTGTAGGCGTCCGTGGCCAGGTTGCGACTGTCGACCTTGTAATCGACCTTCTCGCTCATATAGCGTGCACCGACCAGGATCTTCTGCGGCACCGCGCCTCCAAAACTGAGGCTCAGGCTGGGCTCGGTGCCATAGACGACGAAGTCCCGGGGCGAGGACTGCCGCAAGGTCGATGGCGTGTCGGCATTGGCCGCGTTTCCGAACTCGAATACCCGCGTGCTGCGATGCCCGAAATTCTTCCAGCTCAGTTCGACGCCGTTGCCGAACTCCTGCTTGTAGCTGACATGCCCGCGCGTCGTGTCGCCGTCGAAGCGGTCCAGCGGGCGGGTCGACTGCGTGCGGTCCTGCGCATACGCGCTCGGCGTCAGTGCCCCGGGGAGCTCGTTGCGCGTCGCGTAGCGCTGCAATCCGGCGCGCAGTTCGCTGCGGTCGGTCGGAAACCACTCGGCATCCAGCATCAGGTTGTGCACGGACGTTTCCGAATGCGCCCGCTCCCCTTCGCCTTCGATCACATTCGCCTGGACCTGCAAGCCCAGGCGCTCATCGACGAAGCCGCCGGCGCGCACATAGCTGTCACTCAGCGCCCGTCCCGACGGGGCGATGGAGATCGTTTCGCTGGCCGTGAACGAGCCCTTGGCGGGAATCCGCCTGGTCACGAAATTGACGACCCCGCCCACGTTGTTGGGACCGTAGTGCACTGCGACGCCGCCACGGGCGATGTCGATGGCTTCCACCATCTGCAGCGTGAGCGGGAAGAGCGATGCCCCCGTTTGTCCATAGGGTGCCAGCGTCATGGGAATGCCGTCCTGCAACAGCAGTACCTGCTCGCTGCGCAAGGGATTCAGGCCTCGCACGCCGATGTTGGGCAGTATGCCCGTACCGCTCTCGTCCGCAATGCTGACCCCGGGCACCTGCCGCAGCGCATCTTCCAGCGTACGGGCGCCCGATTCCGCCAGCGCCTGCTGGCCGACCACGGTCCGTGCGCCGGGGTGCTTCTTCGACGCCGCCTCGGTCGCCGTGCCGAGCCAGTCGGTCGTGACGGTCACCGTCGGAAGTGTCGGCGTGCCGGCGACGGCGTGCGCCAGCGCCTGGCTGGATGCCGCGGTGGCGAGCGCGAGCTGTGCCGCCACGGCCATTCGGGACAAGGCGAAGGCGGGCGCCCACGCCGCGGCGGCAGCCAGCCTGTTTTTTGCAACCATACGGCCCCTTTAGGTGAGTCGTGGCTGGCTGTTTGGCTGGCGTCGACGGTCTTGGTGAAAACGACAGGCGAATTTTAAACGAGAATCGCTCGCATTTGCAAGGTCTGGGCGCAAAGACGAAGGTAGGGCCGACCCG
>JAMPXR010000481.1 GCA_023701085.1 Ramlibacter sp.
CATCGCGCGGCCGGCGTGCTGACCGAGCGCGACATCGTCGCCCTGTCCAGCGCGCGCGCCGATCCGGACCAGATCACCCTGGAGGCGGCCATGCACGCGCCGGTGAAGACGGTGCGACCCGGCGAGCGCCTGCACGATGCCGTGAAGGCCATGGAGCAGGCGCACATCCGCCGCCTGGTGGTGGTGGACGAGCGCCTGCAGGTGTGCGGCCTGCTGACGCACCATGAGGTCGCGCGCGGGCTGGAAGGCGATTACGTCGCCTACCTGAGGGAACTGGTCGACCTGCAGGGCCGGGAGATGGAAAACCCCGCGCAGGCGATCGACGAAAGGCTGCTGCTGGCGAACATCCTGCGCTCGGTGAACGGCACCGCCGTGCTGGCCGCGGACCTGGAGTTCCGCATCGCCTACGCGACGCCCGCCGTGGACCGCGTCCTGGGGTTGTCGGCGACCGGTGTCGGCGGACTGGATATCCGGCAGGCGCTGCAGGAGGTCGGCTGGAGCCGGGCCGAGGCGGCGTTACGCGAGGTGGCGGTGGCGCAGCGCCCGCGCCACTACATGGTGGCAACCCCGCGCGGCGAGCTCGACCTGCAGCTGTCGGTCCTGTTCGATGCGCAATTTCGCGCCCAGGGCTACCTGGTGCTGGCACAGAAGGCCTGAACAAGATGGACGCTCAGATGACACCTGTTTCCGCGCAGCCGGACTGGCGCGCCAGGCACGGCGGCGACTTGCCGGTGGCCCGGCTGATGTATGCGAGCCAGGCCAACGTCCAGGGTTCGATCTACGCCGTCATGGAGCGCATCCGCGCCAGCGCCGTGCGCCACAACGAGCCGGCCGGCGTGGCCACCGCGCTGCTGTACCAGTCCGGCTGGTTCGTGCAGTGGAAAGAAGGCGCGGGCGAGGCGCTGCTGCGCATCATGCACCGCGTGGAGGCGGACCCGCGCCACCATTCGCTGAGGATCGTCCACAGCAGCCGCGGCCCCCGCCTGCTGGACGGGCCCTGGTCGACGGCCGTCGTCCATTGCAACGAGGCGCACGCAGACATGGCGCAGCGTGTCGATGCGCTGCGCCACGAACTGGACAACGGCAGGCAATATTCACCCCAGACCGTTTGGCGGCGCCTGTCGACGCCGATGCGGCACCCCGGCGCCGCGCCCGGCGCCGGACCCGACGCCTTCCAGCGCGTGCTGATCTGCGCCGCCGAGGGGATGGGCCCGTTCCACCTGGTCCATTGGCTGGGCCGCTGCCAGGGCGAGGAGGTGGTGCACCGCCGGTTCGCCGGGGCGTACGAGTGGGATGTGGGCACCGACTATGTGGACTTCGAGGAGGAGGGGCGCGTGCTGCGGGTGATCGCCATGGCGCGCCACGGGCTGGCGCTGCCGCTCACCCGCGCTTTCATCCCGGACTACTCCCACGTCGTGCTCGTGCTCAGCGGCGATCCCGAGCGCGACTGTCCGCTGTTCGAGCGGGTGGCGCAGGCCTGCGTCGGCCAGGTCGCGACCCCGACGCTGCTCGGGTTGGCGCCGCGCGCCAGCGCGCACGCGGGCATGGGGGCCATGGCCCAGCGCTGCGGCCTGACCTACCTTGCGGCCGAATGCGATTCGAAGGACGAGAAACTGCAGTGGCAGGTGCTGGCGCCGCTGCTGGCCGGCTGGCAGGACGCCGTCAACAGCAGCGGCTGGCCGGTGGTGCCGCTGCGGGCCTGACCGGCCCGGCGCGAGCCGGCTCGGACACGGCTCAGACGAACTTCTGGAACGCCGCCCGGGTCCGCGCGAACCGCATCTGCAGCTCCTCGATCAGGGCCGGCATCTGCTGCAGGTCCGATCGGACGGCGAGCTGCTCGATGCGATAGCACACCTCGGCCACGCCGACCGCGCCCAGGCTCGCGCTCGTTCCGCCCAGCTTGTGGGCGCGGCGCCCCAGGTCCGCGGTGGCGCACTGGCGTAGATGCTGCTCGATGGCGCTGATGCTGGCCGGCGTCTCGTTCAGGTAATCGCCGATCAGGCCGGGCAGCAAGGGCGGCTGGCCCGGTTCGGCCAGGTCCGCCAGTTCGCCGACGATCGCCTCGTCGATGAGGTTGGCGGGCGGCTCGCCGCGGGGTGCGGCGCGCTGCGGTGCCCAGCGCTCGATCAGGGCATGCACCGCCGCCGGCAGGATCGGCTTGGCGATGTAGTCGTCCATGCCGGCGTCCAGGCAGCGCTGGCGGTCGGCCGGCAGGGCGTTCGCGGTCATCGCCACCAGCCGCGGCCTGCGGTGCGGCGGCAGCGTCGCGGCAATGCGGCGCGCCGCCTCGAGGCCGTCCATGACGGGCATCTGCAGGTCCATGAAGACCAGGTCGTAGTCCTGGGCGCTCGCCAGCTCGACCGCCTCGCCTCCGTCGCGCGCGACGTCGGCGGCGTAGCCGAACTTGCGCAGCATCCCGACGGCCAGTTTGCGGTTGATCGCGCTGTCTTCCACCACCAGGATCTTCATGGGCAGCCGCTGCGCGAGGAACGGGTCGATGTGCTGGCGCGCCGATCCGGGCGCCGCCGGGCGGCCCTCGTGAATGACCTCGTCCAGCACCGCGAACAGCTGCGAATGCTTGACCGGCTTGGCCAGCCGCGCGGCGAACAGCTCCATGGCCGCGTGATCCCTGCCGCGCACGGCGGATGACGACAGCAGCACCAGAATGGGCGCCGACTTGCCGCATTGCGCCGCGATGGCGCGCGCCAGCTGCAGGCCGTCCATGCCCGGCATGTGCAGGTCGAGTACCGCGACGTCGAACGCCGGCTCGGCTTCCAGCAGGGCCAATGCGTAGGCGCCCCGCGTCGCGCTGGCCACTTCCATGCCCCAGCGCGTGCACTGTGTCTTGAGGATCTGCAGGTTGGTCGGGTTGTCGTCGACC
>JAMPXR010000482.1 GCA_023701085.1 Ramlibacter sp.
CAATCCAGATTTCAGGCACGAGGACGCCCTCGAGGTCGAGGCAGACGAGTTGCACAAATTGCTCCGTGAGCGTTGGGGGGACGGCGGCGATTTTACGCGATAGCCCTGTGTCCTCCCCCTACAATCGACCGGATGGACCCTCGCCCCATGATCCTCGCCCCATGATCCTCGCGCCGCTGCTGGCCTGCACGGCCCTGGCCGCCCAGACCCTGCCGTCCCCGGCGCAGCCCGAAGCGGCGGCGGGTCGCCACAACCAGCGCATCGAGCGCATCCGCGTGGAAGACAAGGGCGTGGTGATCGACGAGCTGCGCGTCGGCGGGCAGACGCAGAGCATCGTCGTCCAGCCCAAGGCCGACGTGCCGGAATACGAGATCCAGCCCACCGACCTGGCGCGCAGCCGGCCGGCGGACAAGCGCGACGGCATGGGCAGCGCCACCGGCCAGCGAGTCTGGAACCTCTTCAGGTTCTAGGGCCCGCATGGCGGTCTTCACCGAGGTCCCCGAAAGCGAGGCGAGCGAGCTGGCACGCACGCTGCAGCTCGGGCGGCTGCGCGAGCTGCGCGGCATCCAGGGCGGCATCGAGAACACCAACTACTACCTCACCACGGATCAAGGCGAATACGTGCTGACCTTGTTCGAGCGCCTCTCGTTCGAGCAGTTGCCCTTCTACCTGCACCTGATGAAGCATCTGGCGCAGCACGGCATTCCGGTGCCCGATCCGCAGGCGCTCCCCGCCAGCGCCACCGCGCAGGAGCCCCATGGCGAAATCTTGCTGAAGGTGTGCGGCAAGCCGGCCGCGGTGGTGAACAAGCTGCGCGGCAAGAGCGAACCGGCGCCGGGCGAGGCCCAGTGCGCGGCGGTCGGCGAGATGCTGGCGCGCATGCACCTGGCGGGCCGCGACTACGCCCGTCACCAGCCCAACCCGCGCGGGCTTGCCTGGTGGAACGAAACAGCCGGGCTGGTCATGCCCTACCTGGACGAGGCCCAGAAGGCGCTGCTGGCAAGCGAACTGGCGTTCCAGAACCATGTGGCCGCAGGTTCGGCCTGCGCGGCGCTGCCGCGCGGCGTGATCCACGCCGATCTGTTCCGCGACAACACGCTGTTCGAGGACGGCCGCCTGACGGGGTTTTTCGATTTTTATTTCGCCGGCGTGGACAGCTGGCTGTTCGACGTCGCCGTGTGCCTGAACGACTGGTGCATCACCCTCGCCACCGGCGCCCATGACGCCGCGCGCGCGTGCGCGTTCCTGCAGGCCTATTGCGGCGTGCGCCCGCTGGCCTCGGCCGAACGCCAGCTGCTGCCGGCCATGCTGCGCGCCGGCGCCCTGCGCTTCTGGATCTCGCGGCTCTGGGATTTCCACCTGCCGCGCGAGGCCGCGATGCTGCAGCCCAAGGACCCGGGGCACTTCGAGCGGGTGCTGCGCCAACGCGCGGCGCATCCGGTGACACTGTGAAAGCCATCCACCCGGCCGTGCATTTGCGACTCACTTGATGAAACTCAACATCGTCCCTGCCCGCACCGGCATCCAATGGGTCAAGCTCGGCATGAAGACCTTCGCCAGGCAGCCGCTGGCCCTGGCCGGCCTGTTCTTCATGTACATGGCCGTCGTCATCGTGCTGGCGCAGCTGCCCGTGGTCGGCGTGGTGATCGGCGGCATGCTGGTGCCGGCCGCCACGCTGGGATTGATGGCGGCCAGCGCGGAAGCGGCGAAGGGCCGGTTTCCCATGCCCTCGGTGTTGATCAGCGCGTTTCGCGCGGGGCGCCAGCGCGTGCGGGCCATGCTGCTGCTGGGCGTGATCTACACCCTGGCCTCCAAGCTCGCGACGGAAGCCGCCAACCTGCTGATGGGAGGGGCCGATGCGAGCGCGGGCGAAATCGATGGCGCGACCTTGCTGGCCCTGCTGCTGCACGCGCCGCTGTTCCTGATGTTCTGGCACGCGCCGGCCCTGGTGCACTGGCACGGCGTCACGCCCGGCAAGAGCCTGTTTTTCAGCATGGTGGCCTGCCTCAGGAACATGGGTGCCTTCCTGGTCTACGGCCTGACCTGGCTGATGGTGTTCCTGGCCGTGGGCATGGTGTTCGGCCTGTTGGGCGGCCTGATCGGTGGCCCGGACGTGGCGCGCGCCGTGATGATGCCCACCGCCCTGCTGCTGGCCGCCATGTTTTCCACGTCGATCTATTTCACCTTCCTGGATTGCTTCGTCGCCACCACGCCGCTGCCTGAGCCACGGGCGCCCGGCGAGCCGCCATGACGCGGCGCAGGCCCGCCTCGGCGCCAGGGACGATCAGGTGACCGGCGTGAGCTTCGCCACGGACAGCGCAAGCCACTTGACGCCATGGCGCGGGAAATTCACCTGCGCCCTCGCATCGTCTCCCTGGCCCTCGATCGTCATCACCGTGCCCTCGCCGAACTTGGTGTGGAAGACCTTCATGTCCGCGCGCAGGCCGTGCGACGGCGACTTTTGCGCCGGCACCGGCGGGCTGGCGAACGCGTCCTTGCCGCGGCCGCCGGCCGCGACGCCGCGCGAGGTGGCATAACCCGCGCCGTACCCGAACGCGGAGCCGGCGAAGCCCTGGTTCCTGGGCGTGAGCCACTTCAGCGCGCCCTCGGGCAGCTCGTCGAAGAAGCGGCTCTTGACGTTGTACCGGGTCTGGCCGTGCAGCAGCCGTGTCTGCGCGTGGCTCAGGTACAGGCGCTTGCGCGCGCGCGTGATCGCGACGTACATCAGCCGGCGCTCTTCCTCCAGCCCTTCGTGGTCGGACAGGGAGTTCTCGTGCGGGAACAGGCCTTCCTCCAGTCCGCTGATGAAGACGCAGTCGAACTCCAGGCCCTTGGCCGAATGCACCGTCATGAGCTGGATGGCGTCCTGCCCGGCCTG
>JAMPXR010000483.1 GCA_023701085.1 Ramlibacter sp.
ACTGTTTCAGCCGCCGGCCTTCAGGTACATCTGAATCTCCCTGGACCTGTCGTCGGTCCAGGACTGGCGCGGCGCGCCCATGGTCTTTGCGTCCTCAGCGGATTTCGCGCTGGGCTTCATCGCAGCGCCGTTCCCCGCGGCGTGCGTGGGGGTGGCCGCTTCCGGGAACGGGTAGTGCTCGGCGTTGGTGGGCCCCGCGGCGACGGCGCTACCGGCGGCCAGCAGCGTGGCGGCAAAGGTGAGGGCGGCAGCGGCTTGGTTCGGCTTCATGGCGAAATCTCCAGTAATGCAGTTGAATGACCGGGGCATCGGAACGGATGCCTGCCGCATCGGGTCGGAAGGATCCGCTTCGTCGCCGATGTGCGTGTCAGTCGCGCCAGCGGCGCATTGCTTACCGGTCCGAGGGCGTGCCGCGCTGGAAATTTCGTGAACTACGCCACACAAGGCGAAGAATGTCGTTTGGGGCGGTGCCAGCCGCCGGCGTCGGCCGCCGCGCAGCGCCGGATGCCCGCCGCGGGCGGCGTATATACAGCCCGATCGCGCCAAAGGAGAGATCTGGACATCGCGCAGCCCATGTGGCGACCCGCGGCTGCCGCGGAGGTGATAGATTGGGATCCCGTCTCACGGAGGTTGCGGATGAGCTCCAACGACGACCGCGCTGCGTCGCTTCGAGACAAGTTGCTCGGTTCGTGGCGCATGATTTCCTGGACGCGCAAGTTGTCCGCGACGGGCGAGGAGTCCGACGCGCTGGGTCCTCATCCGATCGGCTACATCAGCTACGCCCATGACGGCCGCGTGATGGTGCTCGTTCTCAAGAGGGACAGGCCCAGGCCGGCGTCCGGCATTCCTTCGGAAAAAGAAAAGATCGGCTTGTATGACACCATGTTCGCGTACTGCGGAACCTATGACGTGGAAGAAGGCCAGGTGATACACACCATAGACGCCAGCTGGAACGAGAACTGGACGGGCACCCGCCAGATACGCCTGCTCAGCTTCGAAGCGGGGCGGCTCGTCTACACGACGCACGATACAACCGACCCCATGGATGGCAAGCAGTGCACCTACCGCGTGATGTTCGAGCGAACTTGACGGGCGCGCGCGTGGCCTCGCGCGCGCTTGCCTACGCATGGGCGGGCCCTTGCTCGGCCCTGGGCTTGATCTTCGGACTGGCTGCCCTGCTCGCGGGCGCGGACATGCAGGTGCGCCGTGGCGCCCTGGAGTTCAGCGGCGGGCGACTCGGCACGCTGCTGGCCCGCCGGCCCTTCGGTTTCTGCGCCATCACCCTGGGCCACGTGATCCTCGGACTGGACCGGCGGGTGCTGGCGGCCGTGCGCGCGCACGAGCATGTCCACGTGCGCCAGTACGAGCAGTGGGGCCCTTTCTTCATCCCGGCCTACCTGCTGGCGAGCCTGTGGCAGCTCGCATCGGGCCGCGGCGCGTACCGCGACAACTGGTTCGAAAGACGGGCGCGGGCCGAAGCCGGCTGCGCCCGCGACACTACTGCCGGATCCTGCCCGCGCTGCTGATGATGGACAGCTCCACGAACCTGGAGCCCTTGCGCATGCCCGGCTTGAAGCCGACCGCGTAGCCGCCCATGTTGAAGTTATCCATGCTGTCGAGGGCGCCGACCATGCCATCGCGGCTGGGTCTCGCGCCCTGCCGCCGCACCGCTTCCACGATCACCTTGCCCGCGATGTAGCCTTCCATCATCGCGTAGCTCACCGGCACCTCGAGCTTTTCGGCCTTGGCGACCGCGTCCGTGAACTCCTTGGCCAGGCGGCTGGAAATCTTGTAGGGGCTGGGCGTGACCTGCGCGATGGCGACCCCCTGCATCTGCTCCTCGGCCAGCCGCTTGGACAGTTGCTCGATGTCGGCGCCCGAATGGGCGAACAGTTGCGCGGTGCCGCCGCCGGCGCGGTATTCCTCGATGAAGGCGGCCGCCGCCGCGCCGGTGGAAACCAGCAGGATGGCCTGGGGCGCGGCGGAGGTGAAGGCGCTCACGGCGGCCTTCACGCGGGTGCTGCCGGTGGCGTACGAAGCCTTGGCGACGATGGTCGCACTGTCCTTCCTGGCGGCTTCCTCGGCCGCGGCGAGCAGCGCCGCCGCGCCCGGGCCGTCCTCGTAGAACAGCCCCAGGCGCTTGATGCCGATGGTGGCCAGGTGCTGGGTCAGCTTGTTGATCTCGTCCTGCAGTCCGGCGCGCACGCTGTACAGCAGCGGGGTGTCGGGGCGAATCTCCGCGGAGCGATAGCCCACCAGCGCGATCTTTTCCTTCTCCAGCACGCCCGAGCCGACCAGATCGGTGATGTTGCGGCTGCCGAAGTAGCCGGCCAGCACCAGAGGCTTGTCTTCGGCCAGCAATTGCCGGGTGGCATTCACCGTGTCCTCCGGCCGTCCGCCGTCGTCCTTGCGCACCAGCGTGAAGGTGTGGCCATTGACGCCGCCCGCCTTGTTGGCGCCGTTGAACACCAGTTGCATGCCGACGGCATAGGCGCGGCCCTGGTTGGCGTCCAGTCCGCTCATGGGCCCCACCTGACCGACGACGACTTGCGCCGCCTGCCCCAGTTGCGCCACCGCCAGCGCGACCCCCGCCAGCGCCGCGCGCGTCATCCGTCCTGTCGTTGTCATGAAGGCCTCCACGGATAGTCTGAGCCGCAATTGTCATCGACCTTTCAGCCGCGCCGACGCAGCGAGCGTTCGATGCGTCCCGGTCGTCAGCCAAAGTCAGGTATTGTTGATGTCCAATAGCCGCGATGACAAGTCCCGCCGCAACCCAAAAGGACATCGAATCCACTTATGCCTGGATGCGGCTGGTGGTGTCACTGCTGCTCATGACCATCGGCGGCTCGGGCATGTATTCCGTCACGG
>JAMPXR010000484.1 GCA_023701085.1 Ramlibacter sp.
CCTGGTGCCGCTGGGCGCCATCGGGATGAGCGTGTTCGCCATCGACCTGTACTTCGCATCGCGCGGCCTGCCGCCCGCGGCAGGCCTGACGCTGGGCCAGTTCCTCGCCGCGTCGGCGCATTGGCGGGTGATGGCGGACCTCGCGCTGCTCAGCCTGTTCGCCGGCCTGTACAGCGTGCCGATGTACGCGCTCATCCAGCTGCGCAGCCAGCGCACGCACCGCGCCCGCATCATCGCGGCCAACAACATCCTCAACGCGCTCTTCATGATCGCCAGCTCCGTGATCGCCGGCGCTCTGCTCAAGCTGGGCACGACCGTCCCCCAGATCTTCCTGCTGGTGGGTGTGGCCAACGCGGTGGTGGCCTTCTACATCTTCATGCTGGTGCCGGAATACCTGCTGCGGTTCGTCGCGTGGCTGGCTTCGCGCCTCGTGTACCGCTTCAAGGTCCGGGGTGACGAGAACATCCCGGTCGAAGGCGCGGCGGTGCTCGTGTGCAACCACGTGAGCTTCGTGGACGCGGTGTTGCTGATGGCGGCGAGCCCGCGCCCCATCTGCTTCGTGATGGACCACCGCATCTTCAAGGTGCCCGTTCTCGGCTGGCTGTTCAGGCTGGCCAAGGCGATCCCGATCGCCCCCCGCAAGGAAGACCCGGCGGCCTACGAGGCGGCATTGAACGAGGCGGCCAGGGTGCTGCGCGAGGGCGACCTGCTCGCGATCTTCCCCGAGGGCGCCATCACGCGCGACGGCACGTTGCAGGAGTTCAAGGGCGGCATCATGAAGGTTTTGGAGCGCCAGCCCGTTCCGGTGATTCCGATGGCATTGACGAACCTCTGGGGTTCGTTCTTCAGCCGGATCGAGCAGGGTGGCGCGATGGTGCGGCCGTTCCGCCGCGGCGTGTTCAACCGGGTGGGGCTGAACGTCGGGGCGCCCATCCCGCCTGGGCAGGTCCGGCCGCAATTGCTGCGCACGCACGTGGCTCGGTTGCTCGAATAAGGGGAGAAAGAGAATGAGCAAATCCTTGCGCTTGTCCGAGAAATGGTTTCGCCGCGGCCTGTGGCTGGTGGCGCTGGTTTTCGCCGCATTCCTGATCGGGCTCGGCGGCACCGTCGTGGGCGACCTGCCCAAGGTGGAGGGCCGGCTGCAGGTCGACGACTTCCTGGACCGGCCTGCCGCCGAGCGGCTGCGCGAGGGGATCAAGCAGTCGCAGCGCGCGGCGCAGGAGGCGCAGTCGGCGCTGGAGCAGGCCAGGCTGAAACACCGCGTCGCGCAGGCGGACACGCAAAGCGCCCGCGAGAAGTTCGGCAACTGGCTGGCCACGCGTCGGGTGACGCAGCTGTCGGAGCAGGACCCGGAGCTGCTGGCGCGCACCAAGGCGCTGGATTCGCTGCGACAGGCCGAGCGGGACGCGCAGGCCAAGGTGCAGGAGCAGGAGCAGCTCGTTTTGAACGCGCGCCAGGCGCAGGCCCGGTCGCAGGGGCAACTGTCGGAGATGGAGCGTGCCGCCCGGGAAAAGCTGCGCGAGGAATACCGGCGCGTGGAACTGCGCGTCTTCCTCTACCGGCTTGCGCTGACCTTGCCGCTGCTCGCGCTCGCGGCATGGCTGTTCAAGACGAAGCGGCAGGGTACTTACTGGCCGTTCGTCTGGGGCTTCATCTTCTTCGCGCTGTTCGCCTTCTTCATCGAGCTGGTGCCCTACCTGCCCAGTTACGGCGGCTATGTGCGCTACATCGTGGGCATCGTCCTCACCGTGATCGTAGGCCGTCAGGCGATCGTGTCACTGAACCGCTACCTGGAGCGGCAGAAAGCCGCCGAGCAGATGCCCGATGCGCAGCGCCGCGTGGAACTGAGCTACGACACCGCGCTCGCGCGGCTGGGCAAGGGCGTGTGCCCGGGCTGCGAGCGGCCCGTGGATTTGAAGAACGACAAGGTCGACTTCTGTCCCCATTGCGGCATCGGCTTGTTCGACCGCTGCGGCCAATGCAATACGCGCAAGGGCGCGTTCCAGAAGTTCTGCCACGCATGCGGCGCGGGCCCCGCGTCCGGCCTCACACGCCCCGTGCCCGATCCCGCCTGAAGCGCTGGGCGAACTCGCTGAACGTCCCGGCGTCCAGCGCTTCGCGGACTTCGCGCATCAGGTTCAGGTAGTAGTGCAGGTTGTGAATGGTGGCGAGCATGGGCGCCAGCATTTCACCGCAGCGTTCCAGGTGGTGCAGGTAGGCGCGCGAAAAGCCGCCCGAAACGCTGCCGTCCGGGCCGGCGGCGCCCTTGCAGGTGTAGCAGCCGCAGGTCTCGTCCAGCGGCCGCTCGTCGGCGCGGTGCCGGGCATTGCGGATCTTCAGGTCGCCCAAGCGGGTGAACAGGTGGCCGTTGCGCGCATTGCGCGTGGGCATCACGCAATCGAACATGTCCACGCCGTGCGCGACGCCGTCCACCAGGTCCTCGGGCGTTCCCACCCCCATCAGGTAACGCGGCTTGTCCGCGGGCAGGCGATGCGGCGTGTGCGCCATGATGCGCAGCATGTCTTCCTTGGGCTCGCCGACGCTGACGCCGCCGATGCCGTAGCCGGGAAAGTCCATCTCGACCAGCGCCGCCAGCGATTCCTCGCGCAGGTGCTCGAACATCCCGCCTTGCACGATGCCGAACAGCGCATTGGGGTTGCCCAGGCGCTCGAATTCGGTCCGGCAGCGCCGCGCCCAGCGCCGGCTCAGCTCCATGGAACAGCGCGCCTCGGCCTCGGTGGTGACGCGGCCCTTGACGTCGTAGGGCGTGCACTCGTCGAACTGCATCACGATGTCGCTGCTCAGCAGCGTCTGGATCTGCATCGACACCTCGGGCGTGAGCAGCAGCTTGTCGCCGTTCACCGGCGA
>JAMPXR010000485.1 GCA_023701085.1 Ramlibacter sp.
CGGCATGGTCACCGTCAAGGCGCTGCGCGATGGCAGCGGGGCTCAGGTCGAACGGCCGCTGGGCCAGCCCGCGGACTGGGCCGCCGCGCTCAAGGCCTGAGCATGGCCCTCACTACAATCGCAGGCTTGGGACCGGACGACACAAGACAATGGCAAAACATCTAGACCTCGAAGAACAGGAGCAGCTTGCCGAGATCAAGCACTTCTGGAACGAGTACGGCAACCTCATCACCTGGGCGGTGATCATCGTCTTCGGCTCCATCGCCGCATGGAACGGATGGCAGTACTGGCAGCGCACCCAGGCCGCGCAGGCCGCGACCCTGTACGACGAGGTCGAGCGCGCCGCGATGGCGGGCGACCTCAATCGCGTGGAGCGGGCGTTTTCCGACATGAAGGACAAGTTCGGCCGCACCACCTACGCGCAGCAGGCCGGCCTGCTGGCGGCCAAGGTGCTGGCGGAACGGGGCAAGGCCGACGCGGCGAAGGCGGCACTGGGCTGGGTCGCGGACAAGGCCTCGGACGAGGGCTACCAGGCGCTGGCACGGCTGCGGCTCGCCGCTGTGCTGGCGGAGGCCAAGGCCTACGACGAGGCCATCAAGCAGCTGTCGGCGCAGTTCCCGAAGGAGTTCGAACCGCTCGCGGCCGATCGCCGGGGCGACGTGTACAGCCTGCAGGGCAAGAAGGACCAGGCCAAGGCCGAGTATTCCAATGCGTACAAGGGACTCGACGAGCGGACCGAGTACCGGCAGATGGTGGGCGTCAAGCTCAGCGCGCTGGGCGTGGACCCGCAGCAGGTCGCGCCCGCGCCGGCGGCTTCCGCAGCGGCTTCCGGAAGTGCCAAGCCATGACGGCGCGGCCATCTCGGGCCATGGCGCGCACGGCATCGGTGTTTTGCGCCCTCGCGCTGGCGCTGGGACTGGCCGGTTGCGGGGCGCTGCCCTCGATGCCGTCCATCTTCGGCTCGGAAAAGCCCAAGCCCGCGGAATTGCCGCCGAACGCGGCGCTGATCGCGGTCAAGCCGGCCTGGACCGCGCGCGTCGGTGAAGTGAACCTGCCGCTGTCCGTGGCGGTCAGCGGCGGCGCGATCGCCGTGGCCAGCAGCGATGGCACGGTGGCGCTGATCGATGCGGCGACCGGCCGCGACCGGTGGCGCGCCGCCGCCGGCGCACCGCTGGCCGCGGGCGCGGGCAGCGACGGCAAGCTGGTCGCGGTGGTGAGCCGCGCCAACGAGCTGGTGGCCTTGTCGGCCGGCAAGCCCCTGTGGCGCCAGAAGATGCCCGCGGGGTCGTACACGGCGCCTTTCGTGGCGGGCGGGCGTGTGTTCACGCTGACGGCCGATCGGGCCGTCACGGCCTTCGATGGCCAGACGGGCTACAAACTGTGGACGCAGCAGCGTCCCGGCGAGCCGCTGGTGTTGCGCCATGCGGGGCTGATGCTCGCGGTGGGCGACACGCTGGTGGTGGGCCTGTCAGGGCGCCTGGTGGGGCTCAACCCGCTCACCGGCAGCGTGCGCTGGGAAGCGCCGCTGGCGACGCCGCGCGGCATCAACGATGTGGAGCGGCTCGTCGACCTCGTGGGCGGCGCGAGCCGTGTGGGCGACAGCGTGTGCGCGCGTGCCTTCCAGGCCACGGTGGGCTGCGTCAACGCCGCCCGGGGCGCCGTGCTGTGGACCAAGCCGGCCAATGGCGCCGAAGGCTTGCATGGCGACGACCGCATGGTGTTCGGCACCGAAGCCGACGGCAAGGTCGTCGCATGGCGACGCGACACGGGCGAGCGCGCGTGGGTCAGCGACAAGCTGCTGCACCGGGAGCTGACCGGACCGCTGGCGCTCGGCCGCTCGGTGGTGGTGGGCGATGGCACGGGCCTGGTGCATTTCATGTCCCGCGAAGATGGCGCCATGCTCAACCGGCTGGCCACGGACGGCTCGCCCGTCGTTGCCGCGCCCGTGGTGGCGGGCAATACGCTGGTCGTGGTGACCCGCAGCGGCGGCGTCTACGGCTTCGTGCCGGAGTGATGTGGCCGCCACGCTTGCAGCCAAGCCGGCTGCGCTGTCTCCCGCGGGGACCCTCGCGCCCTGGGGCGGCCCGCCGGCACTCCAAGGCGCCGGTGGCCAGCGGTTTTTGAAATGAAGCCGGTCCTGGCCCTGGTGGGCCGCCCCAACGTCGGCAAGTCCACATTGTTCAACCGGCTGACCCGGTCGCGCGACGCGATCGTGGCCGACTTCGCCGGTCTCACGCGCGACCGCCACTACGGCAACGCGAAGCACGGCAAGCACGAGTTCATCGTCATCGACACCGGCGGCTTCGAGCCGACGGCCGAGAGCGGGATCTACATGGAGATGGCCAAGCAGACGCGGCAGGCCGTCGCGGAAGCCGACGTGGTCGTCTTCGTGCTCGACGCGCGCGCCGGGCTGTCGGCCCAGGACCACGACATCGCGGCCTACCTGCGCAAGCTGGGCAAGCCGACGGTGCTGGCGGCCAACAAGGCCGAAGGCATGACCGAAGGGGTGCAGCTGACCGAGTTCTACGAACTCGGCCTGGGCGAGGTCCACCCCGTTTCCGCCGCGCACGGACAGGGCATCCGCAGCCTGGTCGAGCTGGCTTTCGAGACGCTCGATGTGCCCGAAGAGGAAGAGGAGGGGGAAGCGTCCGACACCGGGGTCATCAAGCTGGCCGTCGCGGGGCGCCCCAACGTCGGCAAGTCCACGCTGATCAATACCTGGCTGGGCGAGGAGCGCCTGGTCGCGTTCGACCTGCCCGGCACCACGCGCGATGCCATCGCGGTGCCGTTCGAGCGCGGCAACCAGAAGTTCGAGCTCATCGATACGGCCGGGCTGCGGCGCAAGGGCAAGGTGTTCGA
>JAMPXR010000021.1 GCA_023701085.1 Ramlibacter sp.
AGCATCAGCCACTTGAGGATTTCGCCGTGGTCCTCGTACGTGGGCAGGACCACCTTGCGGATGGGGGTGCCCGACAGGGACTTGGTGGTGAGCGCGGTGCGGATCTCGCGATCGCGGATCTTCACGACGTATTCGTCGCCCGCGTAGGCCTGACGCATTTGCGGCCACTGCGCGAGCAGCTTGCTCGCCGCCGGGTCGAGCCGCGCTTCGCGCTCCTGCGCGAGCCGCAGCACCGTCTTGCGGGCGCCGTCGCGCTCGGCGTCGTCTTCGTGCAGCATGCGCGCGGTCTCGCGCAATTGCTGCAGTTCCCGCGCGAGGGCGGCCTGTTCGCGGGCGCGCTTCTTGTACCCGCGCACCGTGTCGCTGATCTCCGCCAGGTAGCGTGTGCGGCCGCCCGGAATCACCGGCGTCTGGTTGGTGCTGTGCCGCACGTTCGCGGCCGGCAGCATGCCGTCCTTCAGCTTTAGGCCCAGTTCGGCCAGGCGCGGCTTGAACGCCTGGTACAAGGCGGTGACGCCGTCGTCGTTGAAGCGCGCCGCCATGGTGCCGAACACCGGCATGTCCTCGGGCCGCTTGCCGAAGGCTTCCTTGTTGCGCTGCACCTGCTTGGCGACGTCGCGCAACGCGTCGAGCGCGCCCTTGCGGTCGAACTTGTTGATCGCCACGAACTCGGCGAAGTCGAGCATGTCGATCTTTTCCAGCTGGCTGGCGGCGCCGAATTCCGGCGTCATCACGTACACCGGGATGTCCACCAGCGGCGCGATCGCCGCGTCGCCCTGGCCGATGCCGGAGGTCTCCACGACGATCAGATCGAACCCGGCGGCCTTGGCGGCCGCGATCACGTCGGGCAGGGCGGCCGAGATCTCGCTGCCGAAGTCGCGCGTGGCCAATGAGCGCATGAAAACGCGCGGACCCCCGTCGCCGGGCCGCCCCAAGACGGGGACGGCCCCCTCGGGGGGCAGCGCAGCGCCTTCGGGCGCAAGCGTGGGGGCACTTGACCTCCAGGGGCCGATCGCGTTCATGCGGATGCGGTCGCCCAGCAGGGCGCCGCCGGTCTTGCGCCGCGACGGATCGATGGAAATCACGGCCACGCGCAGGGTGTCGCCCTGGTCCAGCCGCAGGCGGCGGATCAGCTCGTCCGTGAGCGAGGACTTGCCGGCCCCGCCGGTGCCGGTGATGCCGACCACGGGAATGCGGCGCGACGCAGCCTCCTTCTTCACCGCCTCCATCAGCTTGGTGTCGGCGCTGCCGTTTTGCAGCGCCGTGATCCATTGGGCCAGGGCCCGCCAGTTCATCTCGCCGTGGCCCTGGATGGCCTTGATGTCCTTGGGCGCGTAGTCGCTCAGGTCCTTGTCGCATCGCATGACCATCTCGCCGATCATGCCGGCCAGCCCCATGCGCTGGCCGTCCTCCGGGCTGAAGATGCGGGCCACGCCATAGGCCTGCAGCTCGCGGATTTCCGGCGGCACGATGACGCCGCCGCCGCCGCCGAATACCTGGATGTGCTCGCCGCCGCGCGACCTGAGCAGGTCCACCATGTACTTGAAATACTCGATGTGGCCGCCCTGGTAGGAGCTGACCGCGATGCCCTGCACGTCCTCCTGCAGCGCGGCGGTGACCACTTCGTCGACGCTGCGGTTGTGCCCCAGGTGGATGACTTCGGCGCCCATGCCCTGCAGGATGCGCCGCATGATGTTGATCGCCGCGTCATGCCCGTCGAACAGGCTGGCGGCGGTGACGAAGCGCACCTTGTGGGTCGGGCGGTAGCTCGCGAGCGCCTTGAACTCGGCGGACAGGTCGGTCATGGGTGGTCTCCCCGAAGGCGCGGCCCCCGGGATGGTGATTCTCGGAGGCTTTACCTTACTTGACGTTTACGTAAACGTCAACTGGCACATCCCTGTCCGCCACGGCCGGCTACTTGTAGAGCAGCTCCGGCAGCCACAGGCCGATCTGCGGGAAGACATAGAGCAAGGTCAGCGCGATGACCTGGATGGCCATGAACGGCAGCATGCCGGCGAAGATCTGGTTCAGCGTCACATGGGGCGGCGAGACGCCTTTCAGGTAGAACGCCGCCATCGCGACCGGCGGCGAGAGGAACGCCGTCTGCAGGTTCAGGGCCACCAGCAGGCCGAAGAACAGCGGATCGACGTTGAACTTCGCCAGCAGCGGTATGAAGATCGGCATGAAGATCACGATGATCTCGGTCCATTCGAGCGGCCAGCCCAGGATGAAGATGATGAACTGGCTCAGCAGCATGAACTGCAGGGTGTTCAGGCCCAGCGAGAGGACCCAGCGCTCGATGATGTCCTGGCCGCCCAGCAGCGCGAAGGACGCGGAAAAGATGGACGATCCGACGAACAGCCAGCACACCATCGCGCTGGTCTTGGCCGTGAGGAACGAGGACTCCTTCATGATGCCGCCGAGTTCCTTCAGGGTCGTCACCAGGGGGTTGCCGCCATTGCGTTGCCTGGCCGCCTGGAACCGGTAGGCCGCGGTCAGCAGTACTCCACCGAAGGCCCCCACGGCCGCCGCTTCGGTGGGCGTTGCCAAACCGAACACGATGGAGCCGAGCACGCCGATGATGAGCACGGCCAGCGGGAAGAACGACGCCAGCAGCATTTTGAAAATCTCCAGGCGCTGCCAGTTCATCAGCCAAAAGACCAGCGCGATGCCGGCGGCGCCCAGCCCCAGGAAAACCCAGTACCAGGTCGGCGCCGGCACACGCTGCGGCTCCGCCGTTTCGGGTTTGGCCGCTTCAGCCGGTGTCGCCTCCTTGGCAGCCGCGACGGGCGTGGCGTTCGCGGGCGGCTCCTGTGCTCCGTCCGTATCCTTGGGCGGCTCCTGCAGTCCCGACGAGTCCCCCTGGGGCGGTTCGCCGAGCGAATCGGACTGCTCCGTGAATTCCGGCTCCGCTTCAATGGCTCCGCCGGACTGGACCAGCCCGGTGGTGTCCACCCCGGCGACGGGTGCCGTTACGGCGTTGTAAGTCAAGGCGAGCACCGCCGCGATGGCGATGGCCGGAAGCAGGGAAACAAACAACTGCCCGGCCACCCGCGGTTTGGAGAGCGTGCTGGCGCGCAGCGCACCCGCCAGGCCCACCAATGCGTTGCGGCTGCGCGTGGCCAGCGCATTCGACAGCGGGGGCAGTTCGACCGTGCGTTCGCTTTCGGACAGCGGCGGGGCGAGATGGGGCTTCCATTTGGCCATCAGGATGACATAGCCTACGTACAGGCCCGCCAGCATGATCCCGGGAAAGAAGGCGCCCGCGTAGAGCTTGACCACCGACACGCCGGCGGTCGCGCCGTAGACGATCAGCAGGACCGACGGCGGGATCAGGATGCCCAGGCAGCCGCCGGCGGTGATCGAGCCGGCCGCGATCTTGACGTTGTAGCCGGCGCGCAGCATGGCTGGAAACGCCAGCAGCCCCATCAGCGTCACGACCGCGCCGACAATGCCGGTCGCCGTCGCGAAGATCGCGCAGGTGACGATCGTCGCCACGGCCAGCGCCCCGGGCAGCCGCGACAGCGACAGGTGCAGGCTCTTGAACAGCCTTTCGATCAGGTTCGCGCGTTCGACCAGATAACCCATGAACACGAACAGCGGAACGGCGATCAGCACGTCGTTGGACATGACCGAGTAGGTGCGCTGCACCATCAGGTCGAGCACTTGCCGCACGGCAAGGTCCGGGTTGACGCTGCGGTAGGCCAGCCAGCCGAAAAACATGCCCATGCCCATGAGGGTGAAAGCGGTCGGAAAGCCCAGCATGATCGCGACCACGATCAGGGCAAGCATCAGCAGGCCCAGGTGCCCGTTGGTGATGGTGTCGGCCTGCAGCAGGACGACAGCGATGCCCGCCAGGATCAGCGCCATCAGCGAAAAGCCGAACCACAGTTCCTTGCGGATCTTCATGGCCGGCCCTCCTCACGCGTGACCAGCCGGTCCAGCCCCGCGATGTCTTCGTCCTTGACATGGACCATTTCCTTGAGCTTGTCCACGTCGACTTCTTCAACGTCTCGTGTGCGCGACGGCCATTCGCCCTGTTTGAGGCAGATCACGCACCGGATGATTTCCACGATGCCCTGGACCAGCAGGAACGCGCCCGCAATGGGCATCATCGTCTTGAACGGGTAGATCGGCGGCCCCTCGGCGGTGATGTTGGAGGTCTCGTGAATCGCCCAGGACTCCGCCGCGTAGAAGTAGCCGGCATACGTCATCGCGAAAACGCCCGGGATGAAGAACAGGATGTAGAGCACCAGGTCGATCGTCGCCTGCGTGCGCGGCCTGAAGAAGCCGTACAGGACGTCGCCGCGAACATGGCCGCCCTTTGCCAGCGTGTAGGCGCCGGCCATCATGAACAGCGTGCCGTACATGATGATCATCACGTCGAACGCCCACGAATGCGGCTTGTCGAGCACGTAGCGGGAGAACACCTCCCAGGAGATCATGAAAGTGAGCGCCACGATCAGCCAGGAGAACGCCTGGCCGACGAAGGTGCTGATCGTGTCGATGGCCAGAAGTAGTTTTTGCATTTCTGCCGCCTGGTCGAAAAAAAAAGCCATCCGGACGGCGCCCGGATGGCCGATGCCACGTCGTAAAAGCCTCAGGCTTTCTTGGGAGCGGCCGGCTTGGCGCCGAAGAAGTGGGCGACCGCCATGCGACGGCTGACATAGGTGTCCTGGTCCCACTTGACCGCGCGCGAGGCGAAGGCCTTCTGCGACGCCACGATTTCCTTGAACAACGCATTCTCGGCGGATTTCTTTTCCAGAATCGCGTCCCACAGCTTCAGCTGTGTCTGCAGGATGGAGTCCGGCGTCTTGTAGAACTTGACCTTGTCCTTGGTCTGCAGCTCGATGTAGTCCTTGGAATAGCGGTCGATCGCCTTCCACGACATGTCCGCCGAAGCGGCTTCAACGGCGTTCGCGATGATCGCCTTGAACTTGGGGTTCAGGGCGTCGTACTTCGGCTTGTTGAAGGTGATCTCGAAGGTTTCGGCGCTCTGGTGGTAGCTTTGCAGCATGCACACCTTGGACACGTCCGGGAAGCCCAGCACACGGTCCGAGGTGGCGTTGTTGAACTCGGCGCCATCCAGCAGGCCGCGGTCCAGCGCGGGAACGATATCGCCGCCGGGAAGGGCGTTGACGGCAGCACCCATGGCCGTGAAAAGGTCGATCGCCAGGCCGTTGGTGCGGAACTTGAGGCCCTTGAAATCTTCGGGCTTGGTGATCGGCTTCTTGAACCAGCCCAGGGGCTGCGTCGCCATCGGGCCGGTCAGGAAGGTCACCACATTGCCGCCGATCGAGGCGTACAGCTTGTCCAGCAATTCCTTGCCGCCGCCGTACTTGTGCCAGGCCAGCAGCATGTTGGCGTCCATGCCGAACGCGGGGCCGGAATTCCACAGCGCCAGCGCGTTCTGCTTGCCGTAGTTGTAACCCAGCACCCCGTGGCCCCCGTCCAGCGTGCCCTTGGACACCGCCTCGAGCAGGCCGAATGCCGGCACCACGGCGCCGGCGGGCAGCACTTCGATCTTGAGTTCGCCGCCGGTCATGTCGTTGACCTTCTTGGCGAAGTCCAGCGCGTACTCGTGGAAGATATCCTTGGACGGCCAGGTACTCTGGAAGCGCAGCGCGGTGACACCCTGGGCGCTGGCGATCATCGGCGCCGACATGGCGCCGGCGGCCGCCACGGCGCCTTTGAGCAGGCTGCGGCGGCGCGGAGTCTTGATTTCGGTCATGCTCTTCATCTCCTGTAAGTTGAAAGCGAAATTGTTAGCGAGCTATCTTTGGGCCGGGGTGACCAGATGTGAAGGCGGGTTTTCACCGACCATCAGCTTGCTGTCAGCCTTGCCGCGCGGCCGGGCTGAGCTATGACCGAGGGCTCGCGGCACAGGGGCAAGCCGGGAGCCGCGCGGCGCCGTTCAGCCCATGGGTGCCGGGAGTGCCGCCGGAGTTCTACACTCCGGGTTCAGTTCACCGGAGAACGCCATGAACCCACCCATCCAACTGGCCGACCCGGCATCCAGCACCTACACCTACCTGCTCGTCGACGAGGCGAGCCGCGAAGCGCTCATCATCGACCCGGTCGACGAACAGTTGGGCCGCGACCTCGCGGTGCTGGCCGAACGGGGCCTGAAGCTGGCGTGGTCGCTGGAAACCCACGCGCATGCCGACCACATCACCAGCGCCGGTCTGCTGGCCGAGCATGCCGGTGCCCGCACGGCCGCTCCAGAAGGCTGCGGCATCGGCACCGCCGCGGTGCAGCTCAAGCACGGCGACGTGGTGCGTTTCGGCGGCGAGCAGTTGAAGGCGCTGCACACGCCCGGGCACACAGCCGGCAGCATGAGCTATCTCTGGCGCGACCATGTGTTCACCGGCGACGCGTTGCTCATCAACGGCTGCGGCCGCACCGATTTCCAGTCCGGCAATGCCGCGGCGCTGTACCGCAGCATCACCGAAATACTGTTTGCCCTGCCGGACGCCACCACGGTCTGGCCGGCGCACGACTACCAGGGGCGCAGCCATTCCACCATAGGCGCCGAAAAAGCCGGCAACGCGCGCATCGCCGGCAAGACGCTGGCGCAGTTCAAGGCGATCATGGACGAGTTGCACCTGCCCAAACCCAAGCGCATCGACGAAGCCGTGCCGGCCAACCTGAGCTCGGGGCTGCTGCGGCATGACGCGGGCGCGCCGGGCCTGGAGCCGGCGGCCCCGGGGCAGCCGCGGGCTGCCGAGGGCTACGCGGGCGACGTGCCGCCGCCACTGGCCTACGACTGGTGGTGCAAGGGCGAGGCCGTGCTGATCGACGTGCGCAGCGACGCCGAGCGCGAATGGGTCGGCTTCGTGCCGGGCGCTGTGTCGCTCGCCTGGAAGCAGTGGCCCGGGATGGCCTTGAATGCGGCGTTCGACGACGGCATCCGGGCGGCCGTTCCGCCGGGAAAGAAGGCGCTGCTGTTCTGCCGCAGCGGCGTGCGCTCCACGGCCGCGGCGCGGCGCGCCACCGAGCTGGGCATCGAGGCCTACAACATACTGGAAGGGTTCGAGGGCGATCCGGACGAACACGCGCATCGCGGGCGCCGTGGCGGCTGGCGCTATCACGGGCTGCCGTGGCGCCAGGGTTGAATTGAAGCCCACCCGCACGGCGCGTTCGGCGCGCCCCCTTCAATGGCCGCGCGGTCGCAAGCGCCGCCTATCGTCGAAAATCGGCTAAGTCCACCACGACCGAGCAAACCATGGCTGTCAATCTGCAAGCGCCCCGGCCCACCGAACTTCATCCCGTCGCGGGTGTGCGGCTGGGCGTCGCCGAGGCGGGCATCCGCAAGGCCGATCGCAAGGACCTGGCCGTCGTGCTGCTCGACGCGGGCGCGTCGGTGGCCGGGGTGTTCACGCAGAACCGCTTTTGCGCCGCGCCCGTGCAGGTGTGCCGGCAGCACCTGGAACGGGGCGATATCCGCGCCCTGGTCATTAACACCGGGAACGCCAATGCCGGGACCGGCGAGGACGGACTGGTGCGCGCCCGCGCGAGCTGCATCGCCGTGGCGCGCCGGCTGGGAATCGCCCCGGAGCAGGTGCTCCCGTTTTCCACCGGCGTGATCATGGAGACGCTCCCGGTCGATCGCATCGAGGCGGGGCTGCCCGCCGCGCTGGCCGATGCGGCGCCGGACCACTGGCTGCGCGCCGCGCAAGCCATCATGACGACCGACACGGTGCCCAAGGCGTTCAGCCGGCAGGTGCGCATCGACGGCGCCACGGTGTCCATCACGGGCATCAGCAAGGGCGCGGGCATGATCCGGCCGAACATGGCGACCATGCTGGGCTTCCTGGCATGCGACGCCCGGGTCGATCCGGCCGTGATGCGGCAGCTGGCGCTGGAGCTGGCCGAAGGCTCGTTCAATCGCGTGACGGTCGACGGCGACACCTCGACCAACGACTCGTTCGTGGTGATCGCCACCCAGAAGGCGGAGCACGCGGCCATCACGTCGCTGGACAGCACCGCGGGACGGGCGCTGAAGGAAGCGATGCTCGACGTCGCCCGCCGGCTGGCCCAGGCGATCGTGCGCGACGGCGAAGGCGCCACCAAGTTCATCACCTTGCGCGTGGAGGGCGGCAGGACCGCGCAGGAGTGCCGCCAGGTCGCCTATGCGATCGCCCATTCGCCGCTGGTCAAGACCGCCTTCTTCGCGAGCGATCCCAACCTGGGGCGCATCCTCGCCGCTGTGGGTTACGCCGGCATCGGGGATCTCGACCAGACGAAAATCGAGCTGCACCTGGACGATGTGCACGTCGCCACCCGCGGCGGGCGCAACCCGTCCTACCGCGAGGAGGATGGCCAGCGCGTGATGAAGCAAAGCGAGATCACGGTGCGGGTGGGACTGGGCCGGGGCGACGCCGCCGACACGGTGTGGACCTGCGACCTGAGCCACGACTACGTGAGCATCAACGCCGACTACCGCTCCTAGCGGTGGCGCGGCCCGTGCCGGGAGAAATCGCGGAAAGCCGCCTTGGAGAACGGACCTTGAACGAGAAATTCGAGCAGTTGATCGAGCGCGCCGGCCAACTGCTGTTGCAAATCGAAGCTATCCTGCCACGGCCCCTGTGCGCCCCGGACTGGAAGGCATCCACCGCCTGGCGCTACCGCAAGCGCTCGACCGGCCACGGCGCGCTGGAGCCGGTGCGCCACGTCGCGGCCATCCGGCTGGCGGACCTGAAGGAAATCGACGCGCAGAAGGAGAAGATCCGGCGCAACACGCTGCAGTTCGTGCAGGGCCAGCCGGCCAACAACGTGCTGCTGACCGGCGCGCGCGGCACCGGCAAGTCCTCGCTCATCAAGGCCTGCCTCAATGAATACGCCGCGCAGGGGCTGCGCCTGATCGAGGTGGACAAGGCCGACATGGTGGACCTGCCCGACATCGTCGACGTGGTGGCGTCGCAGCCCGAGAAGTTCATCGTGTTCTGCGACGACCTGAGCTTCGAGGAGGGCGAGCCCGGCTTCAAGGCGCTGAAGTCCATCCTGGACGGCTCCGTGGCGGCGGCGACGCCCAACGTGCTGATCTACGCGACCAGCAACCGCCGCCACCTGCTGCCCGAGTACATGAAGGAGAACCTGAGCTACACCCACACCGAGGACGGCGAGGTGCATCCGGGCGAGGTGGTGGAGGAGAAGATCTCGCTGTCGGAACGCTTCGGCCTGTGGGTGAGCTTCTATCCCTTCAGCCAGGACGAATACCTGGCGATCGCGGCGCAATGGCTGTCGTGGTTCGGGGTGGACGCGGCAGCCATCGAAGCGGCGCGGCCCGAGGCGCTGGTCTGGGCGCTGGAGCGCGGTTCGCGCAGCGGCCGCGTGGCCTACCAGTTCGCGCGCGATTACGCGGGCCGCCACCCGGCATGAATGCCGGCACCCTGGTCGCCGATGGCGAGCTCCCGCGCGAAGGGGGGGCCGACCGCGCGGCGGTCGAGGTGGCGGTGGGCGTGCTGATTCGCGCCGACGGTGCTTTCCTGTTGACATCGCGCCCGCCCGGCAAGGTCTACGAAGGCTACTGGGAGTTCCCGGGCGGCAAGGTCGAGCCGGGCGAATCGGTCGAGCAGGCCCTGCGGCGCGAGCTGCTGGAGGAAATCGGGATCCGCGTAGGCGCCGTCCACCCCTGGCGCGTCGAGCGCGTCGATTACCCGCACGCGCTGGTTTGCCTGAATTTCTGCAAGGTGTTCGAATGGACCGGCGAACTGCACATGCACGAGGGCCAGTCGTTCGCCTGGCAGCAGTTGCCGGTGCGTGTCAGCCCGGTGCTGCCGGGCACCATCCCCGTGTTGCAGTGGTTCGCGCGGGAGCGCCACTTCGACGGGTCGACCCACACCTGAGGCGACCGGCGGCACCCACGCTATTCACTGCGCGTCCCGCGGCGGCTTCTCCGGTACCCGGAACTCTTCGCTGGCCCAGGCGCCCAGGTCCAGGTTCTTGCAGCGCTGCGAGCAGAACGGCCGGAACGGATTGGCCGGCGCGTAAAGGCTGCGGCCGCCGCAGGCCGGGCAGCGCACCACGCGCGGCTTCGCATCGGCGGGCGGATCCGGCTGCGCCATGGAAGGCCTTCAGGAACAGAGCGTGAGTTCGAACTGGGCGCTGTCGTTGCTTGCGTGCAGGCGGTCGGCGGCTTCCTGTCGCATCAGGCGCACCGAAATCATCAGCCGGTTGCCGCTGATCTCGGGGATCAGCCCGAGAGCGGGGTCCAGGCGCAGGCGCAGCAGCTGGAAGGTGCGGCCTTGCGGCAGGTTCTGCTGCAGCTGGCCATGGCTGGCGATCACTTTTTGGGGCGTGCCCGAATCGCGCAGCAGCTTGAGCAGCAGGTGGACCGATTCGGCCAGCGGCGCCAGCGTGTTGGCCCAGCGCTCGAGATCGGCCCGGCGTTGGTCGGATGGGCGGTGTTGCCACGCGTAGTAGGCGGGCAGGTCGAACTCGCAGGTCCCCCCAGGGATGCCGACCCGGCTGCGGATGCTCATCAGCCATTCGTTTTCGGTCAGCGCCTGCCCGGCCTTGCCGGGCAGCAGGTTCAAGGTGGTGAAACAACGGTCGAGCTTGCCGACCACCTCATCGAGCACGGCTTCTGAAATGGAAGGATTGCCGCGGAAGCTGTTGAGGAGCTGCTTTTGCTTGTCCAGGTCCTTCATCACGTCGGACTTCAGGTCGGCCCGGGCGGCGACGTCCATCACCTCGAAGATCGTCGCCAGCGCGTAATGGTGGTCGATGGGGTGCGAGCGGGGGACCAGTTCGCCGAGACGGCGGAACAGGTGTTCCAGGCGCAAATAGGTGCGGATGCGTTCGTTGAAAGGATATTCGTAGAGGATCACGCTGGGGCCTGCTCGCACGGGGGCGCTTCGACACAGCGGCCAATCATAGCCCGAAGCGCCGCGCCGTCTGTACCACCATGTCACGCAGTTGTTCGAGCGAAGGGCCGTCGTTGCACACGACGCAGTCCGCCGCCGCGAGCCGTTGCCCGCGCGGGGCCTGTGCGGCAATGATCGCACGCACCGCCTCGGGCGTCAGTCCGCTGCGCGCGACGACCCGCCGCACCTGCGTCTCGGGCGAGCAGTCCACGACCAGCACGCGGTCCACCTGCGAGCGCCAGCGGCCCGACTCGACCAGCAGCGGGATGTCGAAGACGATGCAAGGCACGCCGGCGGCCAGAGCCGCCTCGACCTGGCGCGCGCTTTCCAACGCCACCAGCGGATGGATGATTTCCTCGAGCCGCTTGCGCGCGCCCGGATCCCGGTAGGCGTGCTCGCGCATGCGGTCCCGGTCGAGCGCGCCCTGCGGCGTGATGAAGTCGCGGCCGAACCGCTCGGCGATCGCGGCAATCGCGGCGCCGCCGGCCGCCGTGGTGCCGCGCGAGATCGCGTCGGCGTCGATCGGCGCCGCGCCAAGCTGCGCCAGCATCTCCAGCACGGTGCTCTTGCCGCTGCCGATGCCGCCGGTCAGGCCCACGCGCACGGCGGCCATCACGCGCCCCGCGGGCCGCGGCTAGATCGCCTGCCCGCCCTCATGTCACAGCCCGATCACGCGGAGGATGGACGCCGGGCCGAACACCATGGCCGTCAGGCCGGCGCCGGCCAGGAAGGGCCCGAAAGGAACGTAGCCGCCTTCGCGCAGGCCGCCGGACAACTTCATCGCGATGCCCACCACGGCGCCGATGACGGAGGCCATCAGGATGATGGGAACCAGCGCCGACCAGCCGAACCAGGCCCCCAGCGCGGCGAACAGCTTGAAGTCTCCGTAG
The DNA here is from genome assembly GCA_023701085.1 of Ramlibacter sp. Lineage (GTDB taxonomy): Bacteria > Pseudomonadota > Gammaproteobacteria > Burkholderiales > Burkholderiaceae_C > Ramlibacter. Next base: position 11,759 of record JAMPXR010000021.1, read on the forward strand.
CCCATGCCTTCCTTGCCCGTCACCAGCTTGAAGCCATGGTAGACCAGCCAGAGCGACAGGTAACCGGCCACCGCGCCCCACAGGGCCTGCGGCAGCGAGACGTCGATCCAGCGCAGGGCGGCGAGGATCAGCCCGGCCCAGAGCAGCGGCAGGGTGATGTCGTCGGGCAGCAGCGTGGTGTCCCAGTCGATCAGCGCCAGTGCCAGCACGGCCGCGGAAAACCCGCACCAGGCCGCGCCGGCCGGGGTGGCGCCCCAGTGCCAGACGGAAAAGAAGAACAGCAGGGCCGTCGCCAGTTCCACCAGCGGGTAGCGCAGCCCGATCGCCGCGCCGCAGGCCGAGCACTTGCCGCGCAGGGCCAGATAGCTCAGCACGGGCACGTTCTCGTACCAGCGGATCAGGTGCCCGCATTGCCTGCAGCGCGAGCGCGGACGCACCAGATCGAACGGGGCGGCCTCCTGCGGCGCCGTGCCCGCCGACTCCGCGCATTCGGCCGCCCACTGCCGCTCGAGCATGAGCGGCAGCCGGTAGATCACGACGTTGAGAAAGCTGCCCACGAGCAGGCCGAGCCCGCCGGCCAGGGCGGCATCGATCATGGGCGACAGGATCATCGGCCCTAGACGACCTGGCCGAGCTTGAAGATGGGCAGGTACATGGAGACCACGATGCCGCCGATCAGGGTGCCCAGGAAGACGATGATGATGGGCTCCATCAGGCTGGACAGGCCGGCCACCATGTCGTCCACTTCGGCTTCGTAAAAATCGGCCGCCTTGCCCAGCATGTGGTCCAGCGAGCCCGATTCCTCGCCGATCGCGCACATCTGCAGCACCATGGTGGGAAACACGCCGGCGTTGGTCATGGCCGCCGTCAGGCTGGTGCCGGTGGAGACTTCGGTCTGGATCTTCTCGGTGGCCGCGACGTAGACCGAATTGCCCGACGCGCCGCCCACCGAGTCGAGCGCCTCGACCAGCGGCACACCCGCGGCGAACATCGTGGCCAGGGTGCGCGTCCAGCGCGCGATCACGGACTTGTAGATCAGGTCGCCGAAGATGGGCACCTTCAGCAGCAGCCGGTCCATGAACATCTGGACCCGCTCGCTGCGCTTCCACGCCTGCATGAAGAAGTAGGCGCCGCCGCCGATGCCGCCGAAGATCAGCCACCAGTACTTCACGAAGAATTCGCTCATGGCGATCACGAACAGGGTGGGCGCCGGCAGGTCCGCCCCGAACGAGGTGAACACTTCCTTGAACGCGGGGATCACGAAGATCATGATCACCGCCACCACCACGAAGGCGACCACGATCACCGAAATCGGGTACATCAGCGCCGACCTGATCTTGGACTTGATCGCCTCGGTCTTTTCCATGTACGTCGCCAGCCGGTCCAGCAGCGATTCCAGGATGCCGGCCGCCTCGCCCGCCTCCACCAGGTTGCAGTAGAGGCTGTTGAAATACATCGGGTACTTGCGGAAGGCGGCCGACAGCGAGGTGCCCGTCTCCACGTCGGTGCGCACGTCGTTGAGCAGCTTGGTCACGCTGGCGTTGGGGTTGCCGCGCCCGACGATGTCGAACGACTGCAGCAGCGGCACGCCGGCCTTCATCATGGTGGCCAGTTGCCGCGTGAAGATCGCGATGTCCTTGGGCCTGATCTTCGATCCCGCCCGCATGCGGCGCTTCTTCACCCGGGTGGGCGAGACGCCCTGGCGCCGCAACGCCGCCTGCACCTGGTTCTCGCCGGCGGCGCGGGTTTCGCCGCGGACCTGCTTGCCGTTGCGGTCGCGTCCCTCCCATTCGAAGACGAATTCAACGACTTTGGTAGCGGCCGTCGCCATGCACATCCTCCTTAAACATTGGTGCAGCCCAGCACCTCTTCCAGTGAGGTCACGCCCAGCTTGACCTTGTGCAGGCCCGACTGGCGCAAGCTCCTCACCCCCTCCTTTTCGGCCTGTCTGGCCAGATCCAAAGCGCTGCCGTCGGCCAGGATGATGCGCTGGATGTCCTCGCTGATCGGCATGACCTGATAGATGCCGACGCGGCCCTTGTAGCCGTTGTTGCACGCCGCGCAGCCCACCGGGCGGTAGGGCGTCCAGGTGCCGTCCACGTCTTCCTCGGTGAAGCC
>JAMPXR010000486.1 GCA_023701085.1 Ramlibacter sp.
CGCGCCAGGCGCTGGACGCGGCGGGACAGACGTACAAGTACCTCGAGTACGGCAACTCCCTGTACTTCTGGCGCGAGCGCACCGCGCTGAAAGTCTGGACGGGCTGGCCCACCTTTCCGATGGTGTTCGTCAAGGGCACGCTGGTGGGCGGGTTTTCCGACCTGCGGGCACTGATGGAAAGCGGCGAGTTCGCCAAGATGCTCGGCGCATCGGGCGGGGCCGCCCCGCGCAGACGCGCTGCCGCGAAAAAGCCCGGTCGGTAGGCATCGTGAAGCGTTGCCGATCCTGCCCCCCGCTCGGCGGCAGGGGCGCTGTCCGCATTCAGAGCACTTCGTTCAGCAGGTAAAAGGCGTTGTCCTTCAACTTGTGCCAGGCGCCGCGCCGGCGCCATGCGCCCAGCTCGATTTCCCGTGCCCGAGCCGCGTAGCGTTCGAACACCGCGTCCAGCCGCCGCGCGATGGCTTCGTCGCGTATCGCGAGCGTGATCTCGTCGTTCGTCTCGAACGACCGGTCGTCGAAGTTGCTGGAGCCGACCGCGCTCCACACCCCGTCGACGGTCATGACCTTCTGGTGCAGCAGCGTGTGCGGATATTCGAAGAGCCGCACGCCGCATTCGAGCAGCTTCTCGAAATTGCGGTGTCCGGCATGCTGCACCATGGGGTTGTCGGAGCCGCTGGTCGAGGGCATCAGCACGCGCACGTCCACGCCACGCTGCACCGCCTGGCCGAACGCGTCGATGGCGTCCGGCTCCGGGATGAAATAGGGATTCTGGATCCAGATGCGCCTGCGCGCCAGGCAGATGGCGGTGTGGTGCAGGATCTTCACGGCGGGCGCCGAACTCTCCGGCTTGGCGTACACCGCGTGCATCAAGACGTCGCCTGCCGGTTCGAGCTGCGGGAAGACCTCGTCGCCGACGAACAGCTCGCCGGTTGCGCCGCCCCAGTTCTCGCTGAAGGCGCCCTGCACGCTGTGGACGATGGGCCCATGCAGCCGCACGCTCACGTCGGCATAGTGCTTGCCGTCTTCGGCATCGCCCAGCCACTCGTCCTTGATGCAGTGGCCGCCGACGAAGGCCTCGCGGCCGTCGATGATGACGATCTTGCGGTGATCGCGGTCGTTGATGACGCCCAGGTTGGCGAGCTTGCGCTCGTGGAAGAACACCAGATGGCAGCCGTCGTCCCTCATCTGCCGCGTGATGTCCCGGCCCGCCTTGCTCGATCCCACCGCGTCCAGCAGGACACGCACCGGAATGCCCGCCCGGGCGCGGGCCGACAGGGCGCCCGCGATGCGCCGGGCCAGGGCGCCCTCTTCCCACAGGAAGGCCTCGAAGTGCACCGACTTTCCGGCGGCGCGGATGCGCGCTTCCAGCAGGTCGAAGAAGGCGCCGTTCTCCAGCACCTCCACGGAATTGCCCGCCACGGCGCTGCCCAGCGTCAACCCCGCGAGCGAGGGAACGAGCGCGTCTATGGGCGAGTCGGATTCCACCCGCAGCACCGGGTCGCGATGACGCCGGATCGACCAGATCGCGATCGCGAGCAGCACGACTGCCGCCGCGGACAGCGCGATCCAGAGCATTGGGACCATGCTTGTCGTTCTTTCTGGCAGGGCTGCCGCGCAGCCGTGATCGCATGGTAATGTGCTCGCGGGAAAAAAGGCTGGGCTCGCGGTCGCGCTGCGCCCGGCCGGACGGCAGGAACCCCGAGTGATACCCGATGTGCAGTCATTACCAGGCCATCAAGGAGCGCGAGCGCTATTTCCGCAAGTTCGGCGTGTATCCGCCGCCGCACGAGTACGTCGAGGACATGTGGCCCAGGTATGCGGGCACCTTCATCCGCCGCCCGCCCGAAGCGGTGTCGGGCGACGATGCGGTGGCGCCGCGTGAGTCCCAGCTGGGCCGCTGGGGCCTGGTGCCCTGGGGCACCCGCGACGCGGCCAGGCAGTTGAAGCTGTCCACCTTCAATGCGCGCGCGGAAAGCGCGGCGAGCTCGTACACGTTTGGCGGCGCCTGGCGCCGCGCCCAGCATTGCATCATCCCGGCGGAAGCCTTCTTCGAGCCGGACTGGCGCACCGGCAAGCATGTTCCGACGCGCATCGCGCGTTCCGACGGGGAGCCGCTGGGCCTTGCCGGCCTGTGGGACCGCTGGGAATCGCCCACGGGGCCTGTGCTCAGCTACACGATGCTGACCATCAACGCCGAGGGGCATGACTTCATGTGCCGCTTCCACCGGCCGGGGGACGAAAAGAGGATGGTCGTGGTGCTGCGAGCGCAGGACTACGACGCCTGGCTGCGGGCGCCGGCTGGGGCCTCGATGGCGTTCATGCGGCAGTGCCCGCCGGCGGATCTGGTCGCGACGGCCTGACGCACCCCGGGGGCGCGGACGGTGCCGTAGCGCCGCGCGCTGTAGAGGGTGGCGTCACCGCCCAGTGTCGTGGTCAAGGCGGCCGCCTGCTCGAGCAGCAGCGCCTTCATCGAGGCGGCCGCGGCGTCGGTAAAACGCGCTTGCGGCCCTGACAGCACCAGCGTTCCGGCCAGCACGCGGTCGACATTGAACACCGGGCAGATCACCGCGCCGGCTCCGACGACCCGCTTGCTGTGCCGCGCGACCACCACCAGTTCGCGCCGCAGCGCCTCGTGCTGCGCTCCGCGTGCGCCCAGGAAAGCGGAGAGCACGCGCGATCCGGCGCTGCTGTCGATCGGAAAGCTGTCGCCCTCGGCCACGCCGGCGTCGCGGATGTGCCGCGGCGACTCGATCCTGAACAGGCAGGTGTCGCGCTCGCCGTCGCGCACGTAGAACGAGGCGGTCTCGCCGCTGCGCGCGACGAGTTCACGCAGCACCGGCACGACCAC
>JAMPXR010000487.1 GCA_023701085.1 Ramlibacter sp.
ACGAGATTATCCGTACATTTCAGCCTCTGTTCGGTTTCTGGCGATCGGTTAGAATCGAGCTTTTATCGTAACGGCCAGAGCCATGATTACCGGATCGATTGTCGCCATCGTCACCCCGATGCACGAGGATGGCAGCCTGGATTTTCCCCGTCTCCGCAGTCTGATCGACTGGCATGTCGCCGAAGGCACCGACGGTATCGTCATCGTCGGCACCACGGGCGAATCGCCCACGGTAAGCGTGGACGAGCATTGCGAACTGATCCGGGTCGCGGTGGAGCATGCGGCGGGCCGTATTCCGGTGATTGCCGGTACCGGCGCCAACTCCACTGCCGAGGCGGTCGAGCTGACGCGCTTCGCCCAGGAAGCCGGTGCCGTGGCGCACCTGTCCGTGGTGCCCTATTACAATCGGCCGTCACAGGAAGGCCTGTACCGTCACTTCAGGACGATCGCGGAAGCCGTCGAGCTCCCGATGATCCTGTACAACGTGCCGGGGCGTACGGTCGCCGACCTGTCGAACGACACCACCCTGCGTCTGGCCGAAATCCCCAACGTCATCGGCGTGAAGGACGCCACCGGCAGCATCGACCGCGCCTGCGACCTGATCGAGCGTGCGCCGCAAGGCTTTGCCCTCTACAGCGGCGACGACATGACCGTCGCTGCCTTCATCCTGCTGGGCGGTCACGGCACCATCTCGGTGACCGCCAACGTAGCTCCGCGTGCCATGCACGAAATGTGCGCCGCTGCGCTCGAAGGCAACGCGATCAAGGCGCGCGAGATCAATGCCCGCCTGGTCGGGCTGCATCGACATCTGTTCTGTGAGGCCAACCCGATTCCGGTGAAGTGGGCCGTCGAGCACATGGGTCTGATCGGTGGCGGCATCCGCCTGCCGCTGACCCCGCTTGGCGACTCCCTGCATGAGCGGGTACGCCAGGCAATGCGCCAGGCCGGTATCCAGGCCTGAACCGTCAATCCCACATCAGGAACCCCATGAATCGCTCCACGCGCACGTCCGCTTCCCTTATTGCGCTGTCGCTCATGCTGGCAGGCTGCTCGGGCTCCCTGCTCGAGACCAAGCGTATCGATTACAAGAGTGCGAGCACGCGCCAGGTATCACCGCTCGAAGTCCCCCCCGATCTCACCGCGCCGACCCGCGACGATCGCTTTGCCGTTCCTGACGTCGCGCCGCGTGGCGTGGCAACCTATTCCGCCTACAGCGCCGAACGAGCCAACCAGCCGGCAGTGCGCGCTGCCTCCGAGGTGCTGCCGCCATCCGAGCGCATGCGTATCGAACGCGCCGGGTCGCAGCGCTGGCTGGTCGTGCAGGGCAATCCCGACGAACTGTGGCCGCAACTGAAGGAGTTCTGGCTCGAACTCGGCTTCATCCTCAATATCGACAGCCCCGAGATCGGCGTGATGGAAACCGACTGGGCTGAAGATCGTGCCAAGATCCCTCAGGATTTCGTGCGCGGCGCGCTTGGCAAGGTGCTTGACGGGCTGTTCTCGACGCCGGAGCGCGACAAGTTCCGGACGCGTATCGAAACCAACAAGGAAACGGGACAGGTCGAGATCTACATCAGCCACCGCGGCATGATGGAAATCTATCCGACCGAGGCCAAGGACACGACCATCTGGCAGCCGCGTCCGGCCAATCCCGAACTCGAAGCCGAGATGCTGCGCCGCCTGATGGTCCGCCTCGGTGCCGACGAGGCGCGTGCTCAGGCCGCGCTCGCGGTCGCGCCGGCTACCGAGCGGGCGAAGATATCCGCCGGTGCGGGCGTGGTTTCGCTCACGATCGAAGAGCCGTTCGACCGCGCTTGGCGGCGTGTGGGCCTGGCGTTGGACCGCATCGGTTTCACCGTCGAAGACCGCGACCGGGCCAAGGGTCTGTACTACGTGCGTTACGTCGATCCGGAAGCCGACAATGGCGGCAAGGCCAGCAGCGAGGGTTTCCTTTCCAAGCTGGCGTTCTGGCGTGGGAGCGACAAACCGGCCCTGGGCGGCAGCGAGTATCGCCTGCAGGTGAAGGGGCAGGGCGATGCGGCCGTCGTCAACGTGCTCACCCGGGAAGGCGGCGCCGACAGTTCGGATACGGCCAGGAAGATGCTGGGGTTGCTGCAGGCCGAGCTGAAGTAATTGGTTGGCCGGCGGCGGTCGGGAAGGTTCCGTACCGCTGCCGGGCGCATCACGTTGCGGACGGCAGGTCTGCGTGTGATCGGTATTCCGCCCGGCAGCTTCGGGCATAAAAAAAGCCGGCAGATGCCGGCTTTTTTGCGCACGTGCGGAAGTCTTACTTCTGCACGGCTTCCTTGGTGGCTTCGGCGGCGTCCTTGACGGCGTCGGCAGCAGCTGCAGCGCCTTCCTTGGCGGCTTCCACGGAGGCGGCAGCGCCATCCTTGGCGGCTTCGGTGGCTTCCTTCACGGCTTCGGCGGCGCCCTGAGCGGGAGTTTGCTCAGCGGGGGCGGAAGGTGCAGCGGTAGCAGGAGCAGCTTGTTCGGCCGGCGCGGTGGTTGCGGCCGGTGCCGGTTCTTCCTTCTTGCCGCAAGCGGACACGGCGAGAGCGACGAGGGCGGCGACGAGAAGAGAGTGCTTCATGTTCTATTTTCCTTGTTCGTGGGGTGGGGACAGCAGGAGCCGGAGGACACCGATGAAGCTCGTTCGAGTGTCAATCCGGTCCGAATGTTAACATGCGCCGATGAAGGGCAGCCACCAGTTTGGTGCATTGCACCGTAACCAAACGTTGCCTTGTGCTATTGCCAGTACGTGTATCTGCGCGGGTTTTGCTGCAATGCACTGGCGATTCGAGGGCTGCGTGGTCGCCATTTGCGTCGCTTGCCGCAATCCGGTGC
>JAMPXR010000488.1 GCA_023701085.1 Ramlibacter sp.
GGCGTTGCCGCCGTAGCCGGACCCGTAGGACCAGATCTCGCGCGTCTGCGGGTAGTGCACGATGTACTTGGTCTTGTTGCAGGGCCAGGGCACGTCGCGCTGGCCGTCTTCCAGCGGCGCGCCGACCGTGTGGACGCAGGGCACGAAAGTGCCCTCGGCGCCCAGCACGTCGTACACGGCCTTGCCCATGCGCGTCATGATCCTCATGTTCACGGCCACATAGGCGCTGTCGGACAGCTCGACGCCGACGTGCGAGATCGGCGAGCCCAAAGGCCCCATGGAGAAAGGCACCACGTACAGGGTGCGCCCGCGCATGCAGCCGTCGAACAGCGGCTCCAGCGTGGCGCGCATCTGCGCGGGGGCCATCCAGTTGTTGGTCGGCCCGGCGTCCTCCTGGTTCGGCGAGCAGATGAAGGTGCGGTCCTCCACCCGGGCCACGTCGCTCGGGTCGGAGCGCGCCAGGAAGGAATTGGGCCGCTTCACGGGGTCGAGCGCCGTGAAAGTGCCCGCGTCCACCAGCTGCCGGCACAGGCGGCGATATTCCTGGTCGCTGCCGTCGCACCAATAGATCCGGTCGGGCTTGCACAAGGCCGCCATTTCCGCGACCCACGCGATCAGCTTCGCGTTCCTGACATAGGACGGACTGTTCAGCTCGAGTCCGTGCATCACCGGAGAGTTCATCCAAGGCTCCAAAAAGAATAGGACCTCTTTCAAAGAGACGGGGGCTCAGGAGGATGTCGAGCGCGCGCCTTGTCGAGATCGGGCTTTGCTACAGGCGTCGGGCGCGGGTTGCGGGTCGCAACGTGGCTGGGCGTGAAGGGTATTTCACTTCCGCGGGCGGCTGGGAGGCCAATTCTAGAGATCGGACTCCCTGCCCGGCCCCCGACAGGAGGGAAAGTAATGCAAAACATGCATGGGGTTATGCGCTCCAGGAGCGGACATGTATACCTGACGTTACCCGCGGACTCGATCGCCGGCGCCCCATCGCGAGCGCCGGGCGGTTCGACGGCGTCCGGGCAGGCGTCACAATCTCGGCCATGGATTGGCAGGCTGCCCGGGTCTCCTTGCTGCTGGCCGTGTTGACGGCCGTGCTGCTGCTGCCTGCGGGCATCGCGCTGGCGCGTTGGCTCGCGTTCAGTGGCTGGCGCGGCAAGCCGCTGGCGGAAGCCTGCCTGATGCTGCCGCTGCTGTTGCCCCCGACCGTGGTCGGCTTCTACCTGCTGATCGCGCTCGGCCAGGGCTCACCGCTGGGCGCCTGGCTCGCGGGCCGGCTGAACCTGCGGCTGGTCTTCAGCTTCGAGGGCCTGCTGCTGGCCAGCGTGCTCATCAACCTGCCCTTCATGGTGCAGCCGATCCAGCGCGCCTTCGCCGCGATTCCGCTGTCGCTGCGCGAGGCGGCCTGGGTTTCCGGCCTGAGCCCCTGGCGCACCTTCATGCGGATCGAGCTGCCGCTGGCCTGGCCCGGCCTGTTGGGCGGCGTGGCGCTGACCGCCGCCCACACGCTGGGCGAGTTCGGCGTGGTCCTGATGGTGGGGGGCAGCATCCCGGGAGAAACGCGCACGCTCAGCATCGCGATCTACGACCGCGTCCAGGCCTTCGACACGGCGGCCGCCCACGTGATGGCGCTGGTTTTGGTCGCCAGTTCCGTCGTCGCGGTGGCTTTGGTCTTCACCGCCGACCGGCGCCGGCCGCTGCAGGAACGCTGAAGCCAGCCCATGTTGCAAGTCGAGCTGCGCAACAGCACGCCGATGCGGCTCGCGGCGAGCTTCGACTGCGCGCCGGGCGAACTGGTGGCGCTGGTGGGCCCCTCGGGCAGCGGCAAGACCAGCGTGCTGCGCGCGGTGGCGGGCCTGCTGAAAAGCAAAACCCTGCGCGGACGCGTCACCGTCGGCGCACAGCCCTGGTTCGACAGCGAACGCCAGCTCGACCTGCCGCCGCAGGACCGTCATGCCGGGTTCGTGTTCCAGCACTACGCCCTGTTCCCGCACCTGAGCGCGATCGAGAACGTCGCCCTGGCGGCTGGCCGCTCGGCGCGGCCGCAGCAGTTCGGCGCCTTGTTCGAACGCCTCGGGCTGGCCGGCCTGGAGCAGCGCCGGCCGGCGCAACTGTCCGGCGGCCAGCAGCAGCGCGTCGCCCTGGCGCGCGCGCTCGCCCGGCAGCCCAAGGTGCTGCTGCTGGACGAGCCGTTCTCGGCCGTCGACGCGCCGGCGCGCCAGGCGCTCTATCATGAATTGGCGAGCCTGCGCCAGACGCTGTCGACCCCTATCGTGCTGGTCACGCACGACCTGGGCGAAGCGCGGCGCCTGGCCGACCGCGTGGTGATCCTGGATGCCGGCCGCAGCCTGCAGACCGGCACGCCGTCCCAGGTTTTCGCCAGCCCACGCAATGCGCGGGTCGCCGAGCTGATCGGCATCCAGAACCACTTTGGCGGGCGCTTCCACAAACAGGATCCGGGCTGGGCGCGGCTGGCCTGGGGCGGGCCCAAGGGCATCGCGCTGCGCGTGATCGACAAGAACAGGATCCCCGATGGCGCCACGGTCAGCTGGGTCATTGCCGGCGAACGCATCGACCTGCTTGCCGACGGCCCGGCCGAGGGCAACACGATCCGCTGCGCGATCGTCGAACTGCTGGCGCTCGGTGAAACCAGCCTGTGCACCTTGCAGCCCGAGCGGCTGCCCGGTGAGCGGGTGACCTTGAGCCCGTCCACGGCCCAGCTGCGCGCGCTGGGGGCGGCGGTCGAGAAATGGGTGCGGCTGGCGATCGCGCCGCAGGCGATCCACATCATGCCGCAGAAGGACACGCCGGCCGCCGGCGCTCCCACGTGACGGCCTTCAGGCCATGTAGAC
>JAMPXR010000489.1 GCA_023701085.1 Ramlibacter sp.
AAGACAATCAGGATCGCGGTCATGGCGTAGCCCGGCACCGTGATGAATCCGTACAGCCGGGCGACCGCCACCGTCAGTCCGAAGACGCCGGCCAGCGCGGCCCCCACGGCGCCGGTTCGGATCAGCACCCGGATCGGCAGGTCCGTGAATGCGAACACGCTGTCCATCAGGTAATTCAACTTTTTCTGCAGTGTCCACGCGGACTTGCCGTGCCGCCGCTCGCGCCGCACGTAGGGGATCGTGTGCCTGCGGAATCCGAGCCAGAAGATCTGCGCGATGAGCGAGCTGTGGCGCTCCTCCAGCCGCAGCAGCGTGTCGCGAAAGGCGCGGTTGCAGCCGAACACGTCCACGCCGCCGGGCGGAATCTCGCTGACGACATAGCGGCGGTACAGGTGCCAGAAGATGGCGGAAGGCAGCCGGGCAAGCAGCGGATCGTTGCGCGCTTCCCGCACGCCCACCACGACGTCCACGTCGCCCGCGCGCAGCACGCGGTCCATCTGCAGCGCCAGCTCCGGGGGCTCCTGCAGGTCCGCCGCCATCACCACGAACCGCTCGCCCGTGCCGTGCGCGAGCCCGGCGCGGATGGCGGCGAAGGACCCGAAGTTGCGCGACAGCAGCACCAGGGTCGAGCGGAAGGGGCGCGCGGGCAGTTCCCCACGCAGGATTTCGTAGCAGCGGTCCGGGCTGCCGTCCACCACGAACACGGTCTCCATCTGCCCGCCCAGTTCGCCCGACAGCCCCTGCACTGCCGCCAGCAGCTCGGGCAGAGACCCCTCGTTGCGGTACACGGGAATGACCAGCGTCAGCACGGCGTCCCCGGCTGCGCGAAAAAGGACTGGAACGACTCGATGACCTGCCCGGCCTGCTCGTCGGCCATGCCGGGAAAACACGGCAGGGTCAAGACGCTGTCGCAGGCGTCCTGCGTGACGGGAAGCGGCTGCGCCGCCTGCGCACCGTGCCATGCGGGCTGCCGGTGGTCGGCGATGGGATAGTGCACGTCGGTGGCGACGCCGCACTCCAGCAAATGGGCCCGCAGGGCCTCGCGCCGCGCCGTGCGCACGACGTAGAGGTGGGCGACGAAGTCCTCGCCTACCGAAGCGGGCAGCCGCACCGGCAGGCCCGCGAATGCCTGGTTGTAGCGGCCGGCCAGGTCACGCCGCTGCGCGTTCTGGCGGTCCAGGTGGCGCAGCTTTTCACGCAGCACCGCGGCCTGCAGCTCGTCGAGCCGGCTGTTGCGCCCGCCCTGGCGCGCCACTTCATACTTCTTCGACCAGCCGTACTGGCGCAGCGCACGCACATGGCCTGCCAGCTCGCCGTTGCTCGTGACCAGCGCGCCGCCGTCGCCGACGGCGCCCAGGTTCTTGGTGGGGTAGAAGCTGAAGCAGCCGACGTCGGCAAAGCTGCCCGCCAGCCGGCCTGCCCGGCGCGCCCCATGGGCCTGGGCGCAGTCCTCGATCCATGGAACGCCGGCCGCGCGGCACAGCGGCGCGATGCGCTCGACGTCCGCCAGCTGGCCGTAAAGATGCGTGACGATCACGGCAGCCGGACGCTCGGCCAGCGCTTGCGCCAGCGCTTGCGGCGACATCGTGAGGCTCAGGTCGTCGACATCGACATACAGCGGCGTGGCCCCCACCAGACCGATGGCGGTGCTGCCATAGAAGCCCGCGTTCGCGACGCACGCGACCCGACTGCCCGGCCCGACCCCGAGGGTGCGAAGCGCCAGTTCGAGCGCGTCCGTGCCGTTGGCGACCGACACGCAATGGCCCGTCCCGACGTAGCTGGCGAACTCCGACTCGAACTGCGCCACCTCGGGCCCCAGGATGAAGCTGTTGCTGGCGAGGACGCGCTGCATGGCGCCGGCGAGGTCGATGTCGCGGTTCGCAGCCGCCGCCGAGAAGAGGGGGATGGTGGGAACGTTCCTCATGGTGCGTCCCGGCTATTGTCCCCCAAGCTTCAACCCGGGCTGCCGAAGCACTCCGCATCCGCCAGCGAGACGCCAGCGGCATCCTTGGCCGAAAGCAGCGGTTGCCCGCCTTCGAGCGGCCAGGCCACGCCGACCTGCGGATCGTCCCAACGCAGGCAGCGCTCGTGCGCCGGGGCATAGTAGTCCGTGGTCTTGTACAGCACCTCGGCCCACTCGCTCAAGACGAGGAATCCATGGGCGAAGCCCGGCGGCACCCAGATCTGCCGGAAGTCCTCGGCGCTCAGCTCGGCCCCGACCCAGCGCCCGAAGGTCGGCGATTCGCGGCGCAGGTCCACGGCAACGTCGAAGATCCTGCCCGCGCTCACGCGCACCAGCTTGCCTTGCGCCTGCCGGATCTGGTAATGCATCCCGCGCAGCACCCCTTTGCCGCTACGGCTCTGGTTGTCCTGGACGAACTGCGTGTCGATGCCGGTCGCCTCGGCGAACGCGGTGTGGTTGTAGCTCTCGAAGAAATGCCCGCGCGTATCGGCAAAGACGCGGGGTTCGATGATCAGCACATCGGGAATCGAGGTGCGCGTGACCTTCATCGCCGGTGCCACGCCTACTTGAGCAGGTGCAGCAGGTACTGCCCGTAACCGGTCTTCGCCATCGGATCGGCGAGCCGTTGCAGCTGTTCCGACGAGATGAATCCCGAGCGCCACGCCACTTCTTCCGGGCAGCCGATCTTCAGGCCCTGCCGGTGCTCCAGGGTGGCGATGAACTGGCTGGCTTCGAGCAGGCTCTCGTGGGTCCCGGTGTCCAGCCAGGCATAGCCGCGCTGCATCACCTGGACGTTGAGCCCCCCCAGCTCCAGGTAGGTCTGGTTGATCGAGCTGATCTCCAGCTCGCCCCTGTTGCTGGGCTTGACGCTGCGCGCGAT
>JAMPXR010000490.1 GCA_023701085.1 Ramlibacter sp.
CGCCATAGCTATTCCGACGCGCTGCGGGCGCCGCCGCCGCTGGCCGCGCCGCGATACGTGCGGCGCGCCGAGGAAATCGTCGCGGCCGACCCGGCGGCGCGCCACACGCTGGCCGAGCTGGCGGCGCAGGCCGGCACCAGCGTCCGGGCGCTGCAGGCCGGGTTCAGGCGCTACCGCGACACGACCCCCGTCGAATTCATCCGCGCCCAGCGCCTTCAGAAGGCGCGGTCCGCCCTGCTGAACGCCGCCCCGGGCGCCCGGATCACCGAGATCGCCTTCGAGGCCGGGTATGAACACCTGGGACGGTTCGCGCGCGACTACAAGGCCCGTTTCGGCGAGCCGCCCTCGCGCACGCTGGCGCAGCGCGCCGGACCGGCCTGAGGCGGCCCGGGGGCAGGCCGCCGGCCCGGCGCTTTCGCTACTGCGGCTGGAAGCCGCTGCTGCGGATGATGCGGGTCCAGGTCTGGGTGTAGGCGCGCTCGCGGCTGGCCAGCTGCTGCTGCGGCATGTAGCCGACGGTCAGGCCCATGGTGGTCAGGCGCTCGCGCACCTCCGGCAGCGCGATCACCTTGGACAGCGCTTCGCCGAGCCGGTCGATCGCCGCCTGCGGGGTGCCGGCTGGCGCGAACAGGCCGTAGTAAGGCACGTCCTCGAAACCCGCCAGCCCGAGTTCGGTGAAGGTCGGCACCTCGGGCATCGCCGCCTGGCGCGCAGTGCCCATCACGGCAACCACCCGGATCTTGCCGGCCTTGTGGTTTTCGACGAAGTCGGGAATCGACCCCACGCCGGCGGCGATCTGGTTGCCCAGCATGTCCCCCATCATGGGGGCGCTGCCGCGGTAGGGGGCGGACTGCAGGTCCAGGCCGAATTTCTGCCCCATCAGCTTGACCAGGAATTCCGGGACGGAGGCCGGCGCGGGAATACCGACGGTGCCCTTGCCGCCGCCCTGCTGGCGCACCCAGGCGAGGTAGTCGGGGAAGGTGCGTGCGGGCGTGCCGCCGGACACCGCCAGCGCGTTCACGAAGGTCGCGAAGCCGGCCACGGCGACGAAATCCTTCGCCGGGTCGTACCCGGGGTTCTTGGTGACCTGCGGCAGGATGGAAATGCTGTGGTCGTGCGAAATGAACAGCGTGTGCCCGTCGGGCGCGGCGGCCTTGAGCGCTTGCGCGGCGATCTGGCCGCCCGCGCCGGCGCGGTTTTCCACCACCACCGGCTGGTTCAACTGGTCTTTCAGCTTGTCGGCCAGGGTGCGGGCGATGGCGTCGGTGCCGCCGCCGGGGGGAAAGCCCACCAGGATGCGGATCGGCGCGCTGCTGCCGCCCTGGGCATGGGCGATGCCGCCCAGCAGGGAAGCGCCCAGCGCCAGGGTGATGCCAGCGGCGCGAAGGCAGCGGGCCCAGCGGGAATGGACCATGGCGGAGTCTCCTCGAATAATGTGTGGAGCCCCCATTGTTGCAAATGCGGCCCGAACTCGACAATAATTTTCTTTCGCCCCATGCCACGAGAGCGCAGGGGCGCGGGGAGCCGCCCGTCTCGCGCGCGGCGGTTCACCGCAGGCCCGGGTTCAGCGCGAACCCGCCTCGTCACGGTGCACGCGCCACCAGGCGATCAGCCGATCGATATCGCCATCGAAGCCCCGCTTGAGCAATGCACCGAACGCGATCGAGCACGGCAGGGCTTCTTCGGGCGACAGCCTGCGCTGGCTCGACTCGCGGGCGCAGTTCAGGTTCACCTGCTTCAATTGCCCCTCTGGCATCGTGCTCAACATCGCGTGCATGCGTTCGCTCGCGCCAATGGCGTGGATGCCGGGCGCAAGGTCCTGCGCGGCCGCCACGCCGGCAAAAGCCAGCACATGGATTGCGAAGACCCTGCATCGAATCATGATGGACTCCACTCGTTGAGGACAGGCGCCCGCTTGCTCGTCGCGCTCGCGGCTCGTAACTAGAATAGGCGCTTTGCGCTGCAAAAGTCCCGAAAGCGAGGGGAAATTTCGGGTAAATGCCTGGTAAGCGGCGCAGAGGGTATCCGAGTGAGCGCACATGGCGACCGCGTGCGGCGCGTGCGGCGCGTGCGGCGCGTGGGACACGGGGCCGGTTCGATTCGTCGGGCGGCGAGCTGTCCCGGGAGCCGGCGGGCGGCCGGCCATGCCCGAAGCAGGGGAATCGATGGCGTTCGCGCGCTGCATTTAGAATTCATGCCAGCTCAAGGAGCGCTGCAGCGGCCCGGCCATTCGCCAACGCCGCCAGGCTTGAGGACAACGGCGCTCACCTCCACCCCAGCGGCCGCCAGTGCCGCACGCACAGGATGAGACGAGCCCATGCCGCATGCAGACATTCCCCCGATGAAACTCTCGGGCCTCGAGCCCGTCGCGATCGGCGCTGCCGCGGTGGCGGGCGAAGGGGCACGCACGGCGACCTTCGTCAACATCGGTGAGCGCACCAACGTCACGGGCTCCAAGGCCTTCGCCCGCATGATCCTCGCCGGCCAGTTCGAGCAGGCGCTGGCCGTGGCACGCCAGCAGGTGGAGAACGGCGCCCAGGTGATCGACATCAACATGGACGAGGCCATGCTGGACAGCAAGGCGGCCATGGTGCGCTTCCTGCGGCTCGTCGCCAGCGAGCCGGACATCGCGCGGGTGCCCATCATGGTGGACTCGTCCAAGTGGGACGTGATCGAGGCCGGCCTGCGCTGCATCCAGGGCAAGGGCATCGTCAACTCGATCTCGATGAAGGAAGGCGTGGCCGAATTCAAGCGGCAGGCAACGCTGGTCAAGCGCTACGGCGCGGCGGCCGTGGTGATGGCCTTCGACGAGCGCGGCCAGGCCGACACCTACGAGCGCAAG
>JAMPXR010000491.1 GCA_023701085.1 Ramlibacter sp.
GATGCCGGAAATGATCTTGTCGTGTTCGGTGCTTTGTCTCCTCGGTCCCTCGTCCTCGCGAACCGCGGGGGTCCGCTTGCGAGTGCACGGACTCTACCGTCTGCCTTCGCCCCGGCGCATTGGGGATTTCCCGCCCCGCCGGCCGCGACCCTTCGTGGGGATCGGGTTACAGATTGTTGGCTTGCCAACTATTTCACGGCGGCGGGGGCGCCCGGGCGGCGGGCGTCGTCCAGGATCCAGCAGGCCGTCTTCTCCGCGATCATGAGCACCGGCGAATTGGTGTTGCCGCTGGTGATGGTGGGCATCGCGCCGGCGTCGACCACGCGCAAGCCCGCGATACCCCGCACCCGCAGTCGGGAATCCAGCACGGCCATCGGATCGTCGTCGCGGCCCATCTTCGTGGTGCCCACCGGATGGAAGATCGTGGTGGCGATATCGCCGGCCAGCCGCGCCAGATCCTCGTCGCTCTGGTACTGAGCGCCCGGCTTCCACTCCTGCGGCTCGTATTTCGCCAGCGCCGGCTGCGCCACGATGCGGCGCGTGATGCGCAGCGACTGCGCCGCGATCTTGCGGTCCTCCGGCGTGCTCAGGTAGTTCGGGGCGATCGCGGGCGCGGTTTCGAACTTGTGGCTGCGGATGCGCACACTGCCCCGGCTGGTGGGGTTCAGGTTGCAGACGCTGGCGGTGAAGGCGTTGAAGGCGTGAAGCGGCTCGCCGAACGCGTCCAGGCTGAGGGGCTGCACGTGGTATTCGATGTTGGGATAGGGCAGCTCGGGCGAGCTGCGCGTGAACGCACCGAGCTGCGAGGGCGCCATGCTCATCGGGCCGCTGCGCCGGGCGACGTATTCCAGTCCGATCCGCAGCTTGCCCAGCCAGCTGCCGGCCATGGTGTTGAGCGTGGTCACGCCCTTGACCTTGAACACGGCGCGGATCTGCAGATGGTCCTGCAGGTTCTCGCCCACGCCCGGCGCGTCGTGGACCACGGCGATGCCGTGCTGGCGCAGCAAGGCCGCGGGGCCGATGCCGGACAGCTGCAGGATCTGCGGCGAGCCGATGCTGCCGGCGCTCAGGATCACTTCGGCCGTCGCGGTCACCGTCACCATCTCCTTGCCGGTCCAGACCTGCACCCCTTTGCAGCGCTGGCTGCCGTCGCCCTGGCGTTCGATCAGCAGGCGGTCCACGTGGGCGGAGGTCCACATCTCGAAGTTGGGCCGGCCGTAGCAGACCGGCCGCAGGAAGGCCTTGGCCGTGTTCCAGCGCCAGCCATTTTTCTGGTTGACGAGGAAGTAGCCCACCCCTTCGTTGTCGCCGCGGTTGAAGTCCTCGCTCGCCGGCATGCCCCACTGCTGCGCGGCCTGCGCGAACGCGTCCAGGATGTCCCAGCGCAGGCGCTGGCGTTCCACCCGCCATTCGCCGCCGGCGCCGTGCTCGGCGTCGGCGCCCTTGTAATGGTCTTCGTGCTTCTTGAAGAACGGCAGGCACTGCTCCCAGGTCCAGGCGTTGTCGCCGGTGAGCCGCGCCCAGCCGTCGTAGTCGCGCGCCTGGCCGCGCATGTAGATCATGCCGTTGATGCTGGAGCAGCCGCCCAGGGTCTTGCCGCGCGGATAGCGCAGCTGCCGTCCGTTCAGGCCGGCGTCGGGTTCGGTCTGGTACAGCCAGTCGGTGCGCGGGTTGCCGATGCAGTACAGGTAGCCCACCGGAATGTGGATCCAGTGGTAGTCGTCCTTTTGCCCGGCCTCGAGCAGCAGCACCCGCCTGGACGGGTCGGCGGACAGGCGGTTGGCGAGCAGGCAGCCGGCGGTGCCGGCGCCGATGATGACGTAATCGAATGTCGTGTCGCTCATGAAAGCCACCCCTCGCGGCAAGCGCCTTCGCGACTATACGGCGGCCGTCACTGCGCGGCGAGTTCCTTGATCGCGTGGAACAGCTGGTCGGAGCCGTCCAGCGCGTTGTTCGGTCGGATTTCCATCCGGTTCAAGGTGGCGCCGGTCTTCAGGTTGCGGTCGGCGATCACCGAGAAGTAATAGGGGCTGGCGAAACGGGCCCCCAGCTGCCGGTGCAGGGCGAGTGCCTTGCGCGCGGCATCGGGGCGCTTCCACTGCTGCGGGTGGAATTCCGGCACGCCGTAGTCGGCCAGGCGCCGCTCGCGCACGAAGCGGGCGGTCCAGGGGCTGCCCGCGGCGCCGCCATAGGTGTTGAAGCCCTGTTTCCATGGCAGCGCGGGGTCCAGGCTCGCATCGCTGGCGAAGAGCTGCTGGTTCCAGGAAGAGTTCACGCGCGCGACGATCTGGTGTGAATAGAGCTTGTCGCGCGGCAGGCCGGCGGATCGCGCCACCTCGAAGAACTTGGCGAGCAAGCGGTTCACCTGCCAGGCGCGATAGCTGTTCCACTCGCGCGCGAGCGGGTTGAACAGCACCTGCTGCGTGGCCTTGGGCAGGTCCAGGGACGCTTTCACGCCCTGCAGCGCCGCCAGCGCGGGCAGCTCGACGGGCCGGGCGGCGTGGCCCGGCGAACGCGCGGCAGCGCCCTTGTCCTTCGGATCGGCGACCACCAGCCGGGTCTGGCCCAGTTCATAAGGGCCTCGTGCCGTGCGCGCGACCACCTGCAAGGCGTAGCTGCCGGGCGCCCAGCGCGAGAAGTCCAGGTCGTGCCGGAAGCCCACGTTCGGATCGTCCACCTCCGCCAGCGCCCGGTACACGTCGAGCCGGTTGAAGTCCCGCGCCATGGCGGCAACCCGTTTGCCGTCGACTCGAAGCTCGATCGAAGCGACATGGCGCTGGGGGTCCCACAGCCAGCCGCTGACCGGCACGCGGCCCTCGGCGAACGCGTCGTAGTGC
>JAMPXR010000492.1 GCA_023701085.1 Ramlibacter sp.
ACACGCTCGAATTGCTGCCGCAGCTGTTCAAGATGGGCGTGCGCGCCATCAAGATCGAAGGGCGCCAGCGCAGCCCGGCTTACGTGGCGCAGGTGACGCGCGTCTGGCGCGAGGCGATCGACCAGTGCTTCGCCAACGCCCATCGCTATTCACCCAAGCGCGCCTGGATGGCCAGCCTGGACCAGGTGGCCGAAGGCCAGCAGCACACGCTGGGCGCCTACCACCGCCCCTGGAAGTAGGGGCGCGCGCCCACCATCACCGCAAGATGCCCGCATGAAACTCGCCCTCGGTCCGCTGCTGTACTACTGGCCGCGCAACACGGTGTTCCGGTTCTACGACGCCATGGCGGCGACGCCCGTGGACGTGGTCTACCTGGGCGAAGCCGTGTGCTCCCGGCGGCATGAGCTGCGGCTGGCCGACTGGCTCGACATCGCGGCGCGGCTGCGCCAGGCGGGCAAGGAGGTCGTGCTTTCCACGCAGGTGCTGCTGGAGTCTGGCAGCGACGTGGCGAGCATGCACAAGATCGCCGCCAACGGCGACTACCTGGTGGAGGCCAACGACATGGGCGCCGTCCACCGCCTGGCCGGCAAGGCGGCCTTCGTCGCGGGCCCGCACCTGAACCTGTACAACCTGCCGACGCTGGAATGGATGGCCGGCCTGGGCGCCAGCCGGTGGGTGATCCCGCTCGAGATGAAACGCGATGACCTGGCGCTGCTGCAGCAGGGCCGGCCCGCCGGCCTGCAGACCGAGGTGTTCGCCTACGGGCGCATGCCGCTGGCGTTCTCGGCGCGCTGCTTCACCGCGCGGCACCGCAACCTGCCCAAGGACGATTGCCGCTTCGCCTGCATGGAGCATCCCGACGGGCTGGTGCTGCAAACGCGCGAGAGCGAGGAATTCCTGGTGCTCAACGGCATCCAGACGCAATCCGCGCGGGTCTACAGCCTGGTCGATGAACTGGACGACATGCGCGCCCTCGGCGTGGACGTGCTGCGCATCAGCCCGCAGGCCAACGACACGCAGGAAGTGATCGCACTGTTCGACCAGGCCCGCAGCCGCACGCTTGCGCCGCAGGAAGCCTTGGCACGGATGCTGCCCCTCATGCCCGGCCAAGCCTGCAACGGTTACTGGCATGGCCGCCCCGGGCTGGAGCAGGGCCAGGCTGCCTGATGTATGCGGGCGAGCGCTTCAACAGCATCAGCCACCTGGTCGGGGCTGGACTGGCCGTCGCCGGCGCCGCGCTGCTGATCGTCCTGGCGGCGCAGCTGGGAGACCCCTGGAAGATCGTCAGCTTCAGCATCTACGGCGCGATGCTGGTGGCGCTGTATCTTTTCTCGACGCTGTACCACAGCCTGCGCGGGCGCGCCAAGGACGTGCTGCGCAAGATCGACCATTGTTCGATCTACCTGCTGATCGCCGGCAGCTACACGCCGTTCGCGCTGGTGACGCTGCGCGGCGCCTGGGGCTGGTCTCTCCTCGGCGCGGTGTGGGGCCTGGCGCTGCTGGGCATCGTGCAGGAGATCTGGCTGGCCAAGGGGGCCCGGGTGCTGTCGCTGGTGATCTACATCGTCATGGGCTGGCTGGCGCTGGTCGCGGTCGCGCCCCTGTGGGAGGCGCTCAAGCCGGCAGGCTTCGCCTGGCTGGTGGCCGGCGGCGCCCTGTACACGGTCGGCATCCTGTTCTACGCCACCGACCACAAGCTGCGGCACGGCCATGGCGTCTGGCACCTGTTCGTGCTGGGCGGCAGCGCCTGCCACTTTTTCACTGTCCTGCTGCACGTGGCCTGAGGTGAATCTATGAACCCCGCTCCCTCCCATGCGGTCCCGCGCCCCCTGGGCATGCTGCTGGCGCGACTGCCGGCCTATCCCGGTTCGGTGCTGCTGGCGACCGCGCTCAACCTCGGTCTGGCGGACCAGTTGCAGGAGGATGTGCGCCGGCTGCTGCTGGGCCGCAAACTGCGCATCCATGTTCGCGACGCCTGCCTGACCTTCGACTTCAGCTGGACCGGCCAGAGCTTCAACGCTTGCGTGGGCGGGCAGCAGGCCGACCTCACGATCAGCGCCGGGGCCTACGACTTCCTGCAGCTCGCGCAGCGCCGGGAAGACCCCGATACGCTGTTCTTCAGCCGGCGCCTGTCGATGGAAGGCGACACGGAACTCGGCCTCGTGGTGAAGAACACGCTCGATGCGCTGGAGCTGCCGGTGTTCGAACTGGAACGCTGGGCACCGCATCGCGTGCTGGAGCGCCTGGCGCCGCGTTCGCGGTCCGGGGGCGCGGACCGGCGCCACCCCTGAGCGGGCCGGGGACGATGCGCGCAACAGGTCCGGCATGAGCCGCAGGTACTGAACGGCGAGCGATGGCCTACCGCGACCTGCGCGATTTCATGGCCCAGCTCGAGGGCCTGGGCGAACTGCGACGCGTGGCGCAGCCGGTGTCGCCGCAACTGGAGATGACGGCGCTGTGCGACCGCCTGCTGCGCGCCGGCGGACCGGCCGTGCTGTTCGAGCGGCCCACGGGGCACTCCATGCCGGTGCTGGGCAACCTGTTCGGCACCACCTCGCGCGTCGCGCGCGCCATGGGCGTGACCGACCTGCGCGAGCTGCGCCCCTTCGGCGAAGCGCTGGCCGCGCTCAAGGAGCCCGAGGCACCCAAGGGCTTCAAGGAAATGGTGGGCCTGAGCGGCCTGCTCAAGACCTTGTGGCACATGGCGCCGCGCGTGGTCGGCAGTCCGCCCTGCCAGGAAGTGGTGTGGGAGGGCGCCGACGTGGACATGGCGCGGCTGCCGGTGCAGCATTGCTGGCCCGGCGACGTGGCCCCGCTCGTCACCTGGGGCCTGGT
>JAMPXR010000022.1 GCA_023701085.1 Ramlibacter sp.
GCGCACAGCGCCGCCAGGCGCGCCCAGGGCACGAGCAGGTCCATGGTCCAGTGGAAGCTCTGCGGGTTCACCACGTGCACCAGCACCACCGACACCACCAGCCCGAGGGCCAGCCCGGCGATCGAGCCGATGGCCGTCCAGGCGGCGCCCTCGCCGGCCACCACTGCCAGGATCTGCCGCCGCGTCAGGCCCAGGTGCGCCAGCAGGCCGAATTCCTTGCGTCGCGCCAGCACCTGGGCGCTGAAACTCGCGGCCACGCCGAACAGGCCGATCCCGATCGCCACCGCCTGCAGCCAGTAGGTGACGGCGAAGCTGCGGTCGAAGATGCGCAGCGAGAGGGCGCGCAGCTCCTGCGCTGATGCGAACTCGATACCGCCGGCCGTGCCGGCCTCGCGCTGCGCCAGCGCCCGGATCGCCTGCTGCACGTTGGCCGCGTCGGCGCCCGGCGCCAGCCACAGCTGAAGATCGTTGGCGCGCTCGTCGCCCGTCAGCCGCACGTAGTCGCGGCGCTCGATGGCGATCGAGCCGCTGGTGCGCGCATAGTCGCGCCACGCGCCCGCGACGAAATACGTGGCGGTCCCCGCCGCGCCCGGCGCGAACGCCGCGGACAAAGGCTTGAACACCGTGCCCGGCCGCGCGCCGTACAGGTCCACCATGGCCTCGCTCACGTAGATCGCCACCTGCCCGGGCGGCGCGGGCGAAACCGTGCCCACCAGCGGCAAGGTCCGTGCCGGATCGTCGATCTCGCGCGCCAGCAGTGCCACCATGGGACGCGTCGGGTCCAGCAGCAGCGAGCGGGCCCGCTGGGCGGCCACGCGCCGCACGCCCTGCAGCCGGCCTACGGCCTGGACGAAATCGGGCGCGAACCACGCGGTGTCGGAGGCCGCCGCGGAAAATCCGCTGCGCAGATACAGGTCGGCGGGCAGAACCACATCCAGCCAATGCGAGACCGAATCGCGAAAGCTCGCCACCATCACCGTGAGCGCCACGGCGAGGCTGAGCGAGGCGACCACGCCGCTGACGGCCACCGCCGCGCTCTCGCGCACGCGCCGCGCGCGCTCCACCGCGAGCAGCGGCAGCAGGCGGCCGGCCAGCGCGGGCGCCAGCAGGTCGTACAGCAAGGCCACGCCCCAGGGCAGGGCGGTGATGCCGCCCAGCAGCAGCAGGCCCACCGAAAAGTAGGCGCCCAGCGCAATCCCATTGACCGGCGGCAGCAACGCCAGCACCGCGCCCGCGGCAATGGCCGCGAGGCTGATGTAGCGGCGGCGCGTGTGCGACGCGGCGCTGCCCAGCCCCTTGAGCGCCTGCGCCAGTGGCAGTTGCTGCGCCGTGCGAGCGGGCACCCAGCCGCCGGCCGCGGCGGCCACGACGCCCAGCAACGCATAGACCAGCGCGTCGCCCCCGCTCCATTGCAACTGCGGTCGCACGCCCGCGAAGTAGCCGCCCCCCAGGTCGCCGCCGAGCTTTTCCAGGCCGAGGTCCGCGAGGCCGGCGCCCAGCGCGATGCCGGCGATGCTGCCCGCCAGCCCCAGCAGCGTTGATTCGGCCAGCACCAGTGCCAGGCGCTGGCGCGCGGTCAGGCCCAGCACCCCGAGCAGCGCCAGGTGCTGGGCGCGGCGCGCCACGCTCAGCGACAGCACCGAATAGACCAGGAACGCGCCGGTGAACAGCGCCACCAGCGCCAGCACCGTCAGGTTGACGCGGTAGGCGCGCGAGAGGTTGCTCGCGCGTTGCGCGGCGTCGCCCGGCTCGGTTGCCACGACGCCGGCGGGCAGGGCCAGCGTGCGCAGGAACGACGCACGGTCCACCCCGGGACGCAGCCGCACGTCGATGCGCGAGAGCTGGCCCTGCCGGCCGAACAGCTCCTGCGCCGCCCCTATGTCCATCACCAGCAGAGCGCCGCCGCCGGCGCGGACGGTGCCGCCCACGCGCACTTCGCGCGATTGGAGCCCGCTTTGCAGGTGCAGGGCCTGCGGCGCGGGGCCGGACGGCGCCAGCAGCTGCGCCGCCGGGTTGAGGAACACGGT
The DNA here is from genome assembly GCA_023701085.1 of Ramlibacter sp. Taxonomy (GTDB): domain Bacteria; phylum Pseudomonadota; class Gammaproteobacteria; order Burkholderiales; family Burkholderiaceae_C; genus Ramlibacter. Next base: position 2,028 of record JAMPXR010000022.1, read on the forward strand.
GGCCGGCGCGAAGATGGAGAGGCGATCCGCCTCGCGCGCCGGCACCGGCATCAGCGACGGCGCGACCGCGCTCACCACGAGGGCGTCCACGCCGGCCACGCGCACCGGCTTGCGCTGGCCATCCGGCCCGAAAACCACCGTGCCGATCTCCAGCACCGGACTGGCGAGGGAAACCTGCTCGTCGTTCGCGACGCGCGCATAAAGATTCTCGTCCAGGCTGCCCTGCACGGCGCGCAATTCCAGGTCGGGCTGCCCGCCGGCCGCGTGAACCGCGCTGGAGAATTCGCTCAGCGCCGAGGCGTTGATCAGGTGCACCGAAAACGCCAGCGCCACGCCCAGCATCACCGCCAGCACCGCAGCGGCGGTGCGCCAGGGATGATGGCGCAGCTCCTGCCAGGAAAACGTGCGAAGAAGCGCGAGCATGCCGGCATTGTGACGGGGCGGGCGGCAATGCGCGCGCGCGTGCGACGGGGCTGCCGCCGGCGCCCGGCGTTCGGCGCCCGGGCGGGAATCGGCAGCGGCTATGCTGTGGGCCTTGTTCCGGAACCCCACCATGCTCCAGCTTCCCACTTACGAGGACGTCGCCGCCGCCGCGCGGCGCCTGCAAGTCCAGGCCCATGAGACGCCGGTGCTGCGCTCGGCCACGGCCGACCGGCTGCTCAAGGCCGAGGTGTTCTTCAAGTGCGAGAACCTGCAGCGCATGGGTGCGTTCAAGTTCCGCGGCGCCTACAACGCGCTGGCGAAGTTCAGTCCGGCCCAGCGCAAGGCCGGCGTGATCGCCTTTTCCTCCGGCAATCACGCGCAGGCGATCGCGCTGGCGGCCCGGCTGCTGGGTATGCCCGCGACCATCGTGATGCCGCTGGACGCGCCGCAGGCCAAGGTGGACGCCACTCGCGGCTACGGCGGCGAGGTGGTCAGCTACGACCGCTACACCGAGGACCGCGAGGCGCTGGCCGCGCGGCTCGCCGCCGAACGCGGGCTGACGCTGATTCCGCCCTACGACCATCCCGACGTCATCGCCGGCCAGGGGACCGCGGCCAAGGAGTTGTTCGAGCAGGCCGGTGCGCTCGACCTGCTGCTGGTGCCCTTGGGCGGCGGCGGACTGCTGAGCGGCACCGCGTTGGCGACCCGGGCGCTGGCGCCTGGCTGCAAGCTCTACGGCGTCGAACCGGAGGCGGGCAACGATGGGCAGCAATCCCTGCGCAAGGGCGAGATCGTGCATATCGCCACGCCCAACACGCTGGCGGACGGCGCGCAGACGCAGCACCTGGGACGCTACACCTTCGAAGTGATACGGCGCGACGTGGCCGGCGTGCTCACCGCGACCGACGAACAACTGGTGCAGGCCATGCGTTTTTTCGCGGAGCGCATGAAGCTCGTCGTCGAACCCACCGGCTGCCTGGGCTTTGCCGCGGCCTGCCATGCGGGGCTGCCGCTGCAGGGGCTGCGCGTGGGCGTGATCCTCAGCGGCGGCAACGTGGACCTGGCGCGCTACGCGCACTTGATCGGCGAGTCGGGCCCGGGGCGCGGCTGGGCGTAGTCCGCTGCGTCGCGCGCGCACGGCCCCGGCCGGCGCGGCGGGGACCGGGCCTTCAGGACGCGCCGGCGTGCTCCCGCATGCCGTCAGCGGTCAGCAGCAGCACCCGGTCGGCACGCGCCGCAGCGGCCTGCGAATGCGTGACCAGCACCAGCGAGGCGCCGTGCTCGCGCGTCTGCGAGACCAGCACCTCCATCACGCGCCCCGCCGTGCCGGGATCGAGGTTGCCGGTGGGCTCGTCCGCGAGCAGCAGGGCCGGGCGGTGCACCAGGGCACGGGCAATGGCGACGCGCTGCAACTGCCCGCCGGACAGCTCCTGCGGCAGGCGCCCCCCCAGTCCCTGCAGGCCCACGGCCGCGAGCATGCGTTCCACATGCGCGGGGTCCAGCCGGCCCAGCAGCATCAGCGGCAGCGCGACGTTCTGCGCCACGTCCAGGTGCGGCAGCACATGGAAGGCCTGGAACACGAAGCCGACCTGGCGGCGGCGCAGCAGCGCGCGGCCGTCATCGCCCAGCGAGGCGAGGTCCTGGCCGGCCAGGGTGACCGAGCCCTCGTCCCAGCCGTCCAGTCCGGCCATGCAGTTGAGCAAAGTGGACTTGCCGACCCCGGATTCGCCGACGACGGCCACGAATTCGCCCGGCGCGACCTCGAGCGAGACATGCGCGAACACGGGCACCGGCCCATAGTGCTTGGCCAGATCGCGCACGGATACGGTGGCGGCGGCTGCGCTGCGCGGGTTCATAAGAGCGGGCCGGCCTGGCGCAGCAATTGCTCAGCCGCGTCGGGTGCGTCGCAGGCGATCACGCGCCGCTTGCGCATGCCGCGCAACCAGGTCAATTGCCGCTTGGCGAGCTGGCGTGTCGCGGCAATGCCCGACTCGCGCAGCCGCGCCATGGGGAAGGGGCGGGGCGCCTGGCGCGCATCGAGCCCGAGCGCCTGCTGCGCGTCAAGCATCTCCCAGGCCTGGCGGTAGCCCACGCAGCGCATGCTGGGCAAGTCCGCGCTCAAGTCGCCGCGTGAACGCAAGGCCCGGACCTCGTCGAGAAAGCCGCTTTCGAGCATGGCGTCGAAGCGTCGCGCGATACGCTCGTGCAGCCAGGCGCGATCCCGCGGTTCCAGCGAGAACAGCGCCATCGTGTTCTCTTCGTCCGTGCCGGGCGCCTTCGTCCGATGAAAGCTGGACAGCGGCTGGCCCGTCAAGCGGAACACTTCCAGCGCGCGCTGGATGCGCTGCGCGTCGTTGGGCGCCAGCCGCAAGGCCGCCTGCGGATCGACGCGCGCCAGTTCGGCGTGCAGCGAGGGCCAGCCTTCGGCCGCGGCCCGCGCTTCGAGTTGCGCGCGCACCTGCGGGTCGGCCGGCGGCATCGCATCGAGTCCGTGGAGCAAGGCCTTGAAATACAGCATGGTGCCGCCCACCAGCAGTGCGGGCTTGCCGCGCGCGTGGATGTCGCCGATCAGCCGCCGCGCGTCGGCCGCGAACTCGGCGGCGCTGTAGGGGTGCAGCGGGTCGCGGATGTCGATCAGGTGATGCGGCACCGCCGCGCGCTCGGCCGCCGACGGTTTGGCGGTGCCGATGTCCATGCCGCGGTACACCAGGGCCGAGTCGACGCTGATGATCTCGGCGCCGTGGGCGCGCGCCAGGGCCAGGGCGGCCGCGCTCTTGCCCGACGCCGTGGGCCCGGCCAGCGCCAGCACCCTGGCATCAGAACGGGCGGGGTTCGCCATAGCGTTGCACCAGCGTCCAGGCCACGGCGGCGATGGCCGCGCTCCAGAACCAGATGCCATTGGTCAGCGCGAACACGGTGCCGTCCAGGCGAGTGCCGATCCATCCCCCGACGGCGAAGGCGGCGACCGTCATCAGGAAACCGTTGACCGCGGACGCGGCGCCCGCGGCTTGCGGGAACGGTCCCACCGCGGCGCTGTGGCCGCAGGGCTGGTGCACGCCGTGCGCCACCATGAACAGGCAGAAGGGCGGCAGGATCGCCCAGGCGCTCTGGATGCCGGCCAGCGCCAGCGTCCCGAGCAGGGTGCCGCCCAGGAGCGTCAGCGCGGCGGCGAGGGCAACCGTGCGCCGCAGTCCGAAACGCGACAGCATCCGCCGGCACAGCACCGTGCCCAGGATGTAGCAGAACGCCGTCGAGAACATCACCAGGCCATACTGGGTGCGCGTCAGGCCCAGCACCTTGATGAAGACGAAGGAGGACGATGCGAGGAACGTGAACAGCCCCGCATAGGAGGCCGTGGTCAGGGCCGACCAGGCCAGGAACGTGGGATGGCGCAGGATCGTCAGCCAGGTGCGCACCATGGTCGCGGGGCGCAGCGCCATCGGATTCCTGCGCGGCGCGCTTTCCTTGAAGTAAAGCAGCACCACGAGCAGCGACAGCGCGCCGAACACCGTCAGGCAGGCCAGAACATAGCGCCATCCCCACAGGTCGGCGAGCAAGCCGCCCAGCGGCGCCGACAGGCAGGCGATCACGCCCAGCCCCGTGAGAGCGCTGGACATGACACGGGCGCCTGTTTCCGGCGTGTGCAGGTCGCGCACGATCGCGCGCGCGCCCATGACGCCGGCGCCCATCGCCGCACCCTGCACCGTGCGCCAGACGATCAGCATCGGCATCGACGGCGCCAGCACGCAGCCGATGGAAGCCAGGGTGTAGGCGCCCAGGCCCCACAGCAGCACCGGCCGGCGGCCGAAGCGGTCCGACAGCGGGCCCCACACGAGCTGGGAGGCGCCGAAAGCCAGCAGCAAGGTGGTGAGCGTGAGCTGCGCCTGCGGCACGGGCGCGCCGAAGCCCTCCGTGAGCGAGGGCAGGGCCGGCAGGTACAGGTCGGTCGTGATCGGCTGGATACCCAGCAGCAGGCTGAGCACCAGCACGACCACCCCCGGCGTCATGGTGGAACTGGGGCCGGATCCGATCTGCGGGGAAGCGGGCATCGCCCGAGGGTAGCAGAAGCCCCTGCGGCGGCGCTCGATCGCGCGCTACGTCCGGTGGCAATGCGATCGGGGACCTGGCCCGAGCGGCCGCGCGGCGCTCGCGCCTAGCGCAGGCTGAAAAGTTCCGCCAGGGCTTCCCGGTACTTCGCCACGCCGACCGACATCGTGCTGAAGTGCGAGCCGCCTTCGACCAGCAGAAAGCGCTTGCGGCCCTGCGCCGCTTCATACAGCTTGCGCCCCAGCTCGCTGTGAATCAGCTTGTCGTTCTGGCCGTGGACCACCAGAAGCGGCGAACCGATGTTCGCCACCTTGCTGACCGACTCGAAGCGCTGCGTGATGAAAAGGCCCACCGGCAGCCAGCCCCATTTCATGCTGCTGGCCACGTCGGGAATCGAGGTGAAAGTGCCTTCGACGATGGTGCCGCGCTCGTCCGGCGTGCGCGCCGCCAGGTCGATGGCGATGGCGCCGCCCAGCGAATGGCCGAAGATGTAGCGCGGCCTGTGCGGATGCTTCGAGGCCAGCCAGTCCCACGCGGCACCGGCGTCCTCGTAGGCCATTTGTTCCGATGGCAGCCCCGCCGTGCTCTTGCCGAACCCGCGGTAATCGATCGCCAGCACCGAGAAACCCAGCTCCTGCATGCGGCGGATGCGCGGCGCCGAACCCGATACGTTCCAGCGGGCGCCGTGCAGGTACAGCATCACGGGCCGGTCGGCGGCGCCATTTTCCGCCTCGGCCCACAGCCCATGCAGCCGGACCGGCTCGCCCGTGACTTGCGAGGTGAATTCGATCCACACCTCGCCCATGCCCTGCGCCAGTTCGGCGCTGCCGCCCCAGCTGCGGTCACTGGGCTGGAAAATCCAGGCGCGCTCCTTTTCCTCGAGCGTGGAGCAGCCCATGGTCGCGGCGAGGGCGATGGCGGCGGCAAAGATGGCCCAGCGTTTCATGCTGCGGTCGGATCGCAGCGCGCCCGAAAAGTTCTGCGTCGCCCCTCATGCCAGCCCCCGGCCCCCGGGCCTGCGCGACCGTGACCTCGGCGGCCGGGTAGAATTGTCTCAATTTGGTGCATAACTAACTGATACGGAGCGGCGATTATGGCGGTGGTATTGGAAGAGAAGATCGAAGCAATCTATCGGCAGGTCATTGCGAGAAATCCGGGGGAAGGGGAGTTTCACCAGGCGGTCAAGGAGGTGCTCGAAACGCTCGGCCCGGTCCTGGTCAAGTACCCGGAATTCGCCCACCAGAAGATCATCCAGCGCGTCTGCGAGCCGGAACGGCAGATCATCTTCCGCGTGCCATGGCAAGACGACAAGGGCGAAGTCCATATCAACCGGGGCTTCCGGGTCGAATTCAACAGCGCCATCGGTCCCTACAAGGGCGGCCTGCGCTTCCACCCGTCCGTCTATCTCGGAATCATCAAGTTCCTCGGGTTCGAGCAGCTCTTCAAGAACGCGCTCACCGGCATGCCGATCGGCGGCGGCAAGGGGGGCTCGGACTTCGATCCCAAGGGCAAGTCCGACAACGAGATCATGCGCTTCTGCCAGAGCTTCATGACGGAGCTCTATCGCCACCTGGGCGAGTACACCGACGTGCCCGCCGGCGACATCGGCGTGGGCGGGCGCGAACTCGGCTTCCTCTTCGGCCAGTACAAGCGCATCACGAACCGGTACGAGTCGGGCGTGCTCACCGGCAAGGGCATCGGCTGGGGCGGCTCCCTGGTTCGAAAGGAGGCCACCGGCTACGGCGCGGTCTACTTCGTGCGCGAGATGCTCAAGGTGCGCAAGAATTCCGTCGAGGGCAAGAACTGCGTCGTGTCCGGCTCCGGGAACGTGGCGATCTACACGATGGAGAAGCTCCAGCAGCTCGGCGCCAAGGTGGTCGCCTGCTCCGACTCGAACGGCATCATCGTTCATGAAAAGGGGATCGACCTGGACCTCGTCAAGCGGCTCAAGGAAGTCGAGCGCCGCCGGATTGGCGACTACGTGAGCTACCACAAGGACGCGAAGTACGTCCAGGGCGGCAACATCTGGGAGGTGCCCTGCCAGATCGCGATGCCATCGGCCACACAGAACGAAATCAACGGCAAGGATGCCGCGACGCTGGTCAAGAACGGCTGCATCGCGGTCGGCGAAGGCGCCAACATGCCGACGACGCCGGAAGGCGTGAAAGTGTTCCTCGACGCGAAGATCGCCTACGGGCCCGGCAAGGCGGCCAACGCGGGCGGCGTGGCGACGTCAGCGCTCGAGATGCAGCAGAACGCGAGCCGCGATTCGTGGACCTTCGAGTTCACCGAACGCAAGCTCGACGACATCATGACCCGCATTCATGCCACCACCTATGAAACGGCGGAAGAATTCGGCGTGAGCGGCAACTACGTGGCCGGGGCCAACGTGCTCAGCTTCATCAAGGTCGCGCAGGCGATGGTGCCGCTCGGCCTGATCTGACCGATCTCCTGCCGGGTCAACGGCCCCGCAGGAACAGGCGATCGAGGTCGTGCATCGCCAGCTGGCGCCAGGTCGGGCGGCCGTGGTTGCACTGGTCCGAACGCTCGGTTTCTTCCATCTGGCGCAGCAGGGCGTTCATTTCATCCAGCGTGAGCTTGCGGTTGGCGCGCACGGCGCCATGGCAGGCCATGGTGCCCAGCAGCTCATGTTGCGCGCGCTCGATCACGGTGCTGGCATCGTGCTGCGCGAGTTCGGCCAGCACGCTGCGCGCGAGCTCGACGGCGTCGCCTTGCGCGAGGCTCGTGGGCACGGCGCGCACCGCCAGTGTCTTCGGTGAGAACGGCGTGATGTCCAAGCCGAGCACCCGCAAAGCCGCGACGGACGATTCGGCCGTCGCGACCTCCTGCGGCGTGGCGGCAAAGGTCGCGGGGATCAGCAGCGGCTGGCTGGCGATCGCGCTCGTGTCCATCTGCCGCTTCAGGCGTTCGTACACGATGCGTTCGTGCGCGGCATGCATGTCCACGATCACCAGGCCCTGGGCGTTCTCGGCCAGGATGTAGACGCCCTGCAGTTGCGCGACCGCGCGGCCGAGGGGCCATTCGCCCGCGGGCAAGGCCGGCGGCGGGGAAGCCGGTTCTGTGCGCTGCGGGTCCGCGGCGTCGGCCTGCCAGAGCGCGGCCAGGTCCGACACGCGGTTGCGCGCGGCGGGCCCGAAATCCATGCGCGGCTGCGCCCATCCGGCGCTGGTCGGCGCCTGCGGCCGGGGCGGCTCGCTGGCGGGCGTCACCAGGGCGGCCGCGCCCGCCCGCGGCGGCGCCAATGCATCTTCCACCGCACGGCGCACCGCCTGATGCACTTCCCGGCTGTCGCGAAAGCGCACTTCGATCTTCGTCGGATGCACGTTGACATCCACGCGCGACGGGTCGATCTCCAGGTAGAGCGCATAGACCGGCTGGCGCTGGCCGTGCAGCACGTCCTCGTAGGCGCTGCGCGCGGCATGGGCGAGGACCTTGTCGCGCACGAAGCGGCCGTTGACGTAGGCGAACTGCTGGTCCGCCCGCGATCGCGCCGCGTCCGGAATGCCGGCGCGCCCCGTGACCCGGATCGGGCCCGCGCTGTACTGCACCGGCACGCTGCGATCGAGCAGTTCGGCGCCCAGCACGTCGGCCATGCGCTGCTCCAGCGTCGCCGGCCGCCATTGCTCGACCAGCCGGCCCTCGTGCCAGATCGCGAACGCCACGTCCGGGCGGGCCAGGGCGTGGCGGCGCACGGCCTCGACGCAATGGGCCAGCTCGGTCGCGTCGCTCTTGAGGAACTTGCGCCGCGCGGGCGTGCTGAAAAACAGCTCCTTGACTTCCACCGTGGTGCCGGGTGCGCGCGCCCCTGGGCGCAGCTCCCCGCTGCGGCCGTCCAGCTGAAAGGCGGTGGCCTGGTCCGGCGTGCGCGAGAGCAGGCTGAGTTCGGCCACGGAGCCGATGGCCGCCAGCGCCTCGCCGCGAAATCCCATGGTGCCCACCGATTCCAGCTCCTGCAGCGACGCGATCTTGCTGGTCGAATGGCGCCGCAGGGCCGCCGGCAGTTCCTCGCGCGGGATGCCCGCGCCGTCGTCCTCCACCGACACCAGGCGCACGCCGCCGGCGAGCAGGCGCACGGTCACGCTGGCCGCGCCGGCATCCAGTGCGTTGTCGACCAGTTCGCGCACCACCGAGGCGGGCCGTTCCACGACCTCACCCGCGGCGATCTGGCTCACCAGCTCGTCGGGCAAGTCCCGAATCGGCCGGCGCGGCCTGGCGGAAAGGATGGCATTCATGGCTGGGACATTCTAGGTGCCGTCCGGCACGATCCCCGGCGCCACGCGGATAATCGCCGCAATGGAACTGATTGGCTTTCTCGTCGACTTCATCCTGCATGTCGACAAATACCTGGAAACTTTCGTACTGAACTATGGCAGTTGGGTCTACGCGCTGCTCTTCCTGATCATCTTCGTGGAGACCGGCGTCGTCGTGATGCCCTTCCTGCCCGGGGATTCGCTGCTGTTCGTCGTCGGCGCGATGTGCGGCGTCGGGCTCATGAGCTATCCGCTGTCGGTGGCCCTCTTGCTGGCGGCGGCGGTGCTGGGCAACCAGAGCAACTACACGGTGGGCCGCTACTTCGGGCCCAGGGTGTTCCAGTGGGAGGACTCGCGCTTCTTCAACAAGAAGGCGTTCGACCGTGCCCACGCCTTCTATGAAAGGTACGGCGGCATCACCATCGTGGCCGCGCGTTTCATGCCCTTCCTGCGCACCTTCGCCCCGTTCGTGGCGGGGGTGGCGCAGATGACGCGCAGCAAGTTCTCGTTCTACGACGTGACCGGCGGCGCGCTGTGGGTGGGCGGCATCATCACGGCGGGGTACTTCTTCGGCAGCGTGCCCTGGGTCAAGATGAACCTGGACAAGATCATCTGGGCGATGATCCTGATCCCGGGCATCGTCGTGCTGTGGGGCGCCTGGAAAGGACGGCGCGGCGCCTACGTCAGGGAAAAGGCATGAAGATCCAGATCGTGGGCGCCGGACCGGCCGGCCTGTACTTCGCGGCGCTGATGAAGCGCCATGACGCTTCGCACGACATCACGATCCACGAGCGCAATCCGCGCACCGCGACCTGGGGCTTCGGCGTGGTGTTCTCCGACCGCGCGCTCGATTTCCTGCGGGCCGACGACGAGGCGCTGTACCAGTACCTCATGCCCCACCTGGAGACCTGGCCCGAGATCACGATCGTCCACGACTTCACGCGCATCCCGGTGGCCGGCAACGGCTTCTCCTCGATCGGGCGGCTGGACCTGCTCACCCTGCTGTACGCCTACGTCGAGCGGCTGGGCGTCAAGATCGTGTTCGACACCGAGGTCACCAGCTTCGCCCAGCTCGGGCCCTGCGACCTGATCGTCGGCGCCAACGGCGTCTCGTCCTGGATCCGCGCCGAGAACGAAGCGAAGTTCGGGACCCGGACCGACTGGCGCCCCAACAAGTTCATCTGGTACGGCACCAGCAAGGCCTTCAACAGCCTGACGCTGACGTTCCGGAACACCGACGTGGGCGTGTTCTGCGCCCACCACTACCGATACCGACCCGACCGGAGCACCTTTCTCGTCGAGGCGGAGGAGGCGACCTGGAAGCGGGCCGGCTTCGACGCCATGAGCCCCCAGGACACGATCGCGTACTGCGAGCGGGTGTTCGCGCCGGACCTGGAAGGCCACCCCGTCATCTCCAACAACTCCTACTGGCGCAACTTCCCCGCCATCTGGAACGAACACTGGAGCTTCGACAAGGTGGTGCTCGTGGGCGACGCGCTGCGCACGGCCCACTTCTCGATCGGATCGGGTACCCGTCTGGCCATGGAGGACGCCGTCGCGCTGTTCAAGGCCTTCAACGAATGCGGCGCGGACATCCCCGCCGCGCTGGCGCGATTCCAGGCGCTGCGGCTGCCCCCCATGAAGAGCATCTGGGACGCGGCCAACGTCAGCGCGCACTGGTACGAGCAGATGGACGAGCTGGTCCGGACGCTGTCGCCGATCGAGTTCGCCTACAGCTACATGACGCGAACCGGACGCGTCGATCACGACGAAGTCAGGCGGCGCGACCCGAAACTGGCGCAGGCCTATGAACGGCTGCACCCCGAATTGTTGAAATAGGAGGCATGCATGCTGCAGGGATTCGTCGGCTGGCCGCAGGAGTTGGCGCAGCGTTACCGTGATGCCGGGCTTTGGGAGGGCCTCACGGTGGCCGAGATGGTGGAGCGGACGGCGCGCCGCCTGCCCGACAAGGTGGCGCTCGTTCATGGCGTGCGCCGTGTCACATACGCGGAGCTGATCGCCGAGGCGCGGCGACTGGCGGTCGGCCTGCTCGAACTGGGCTTGGGGCCGCAGGATCGCGTGGTCATGCAGTTGCCCAACCTGCCCGAATTCGTCACGATGTACCTGGCGCTGAACTGGATAGGCGCCATCCCCGTCATGGCCTTGCGTGCGCACCGGCATGCGGAGGTGCGGCACTTCATCCGCGCCTCGGGCGCCGTCGGCTATGTGGTGGCCGATGTGGTGGGCGGGTTCGATTTCCGGGCCATGGCGCAGGAGATGCAGGCGGAGTTTCCCGCCCTGCGGCATGTCATCGTCGTCGGCCAGGCGGGGCCGGGCCAAAGCGGCCTGCAGTCGGTCATGGACAGTGTCCGCAGCACGGACGCGCAGGCGCAGGAAAAGCTGGCCGCGCTGCGCCCCGCGTCCGGCGAGGTCTCGACCATGCTGCTGTCGGGCGGCACCACCTCACTGTCGAAATTGATTCCGCGCACCCACGACGACTACGTGCTGAACGCGCGCCTGTGCGGCGCCGCGGCCGGTTTCAGCCAGGACACGGTGTTCATGGCCATCCTGCCGCTGGGCCACAACTACAACCTGGCCTCGCCGGGCATTCTGGGGACCTTCTATCACGGCGGTACCGTGGTACTCGCGGCGGGCACGGGCGCAGAGGAGGTCTTCCCGCTGGTGGCCAGGGAGCGCGTGACGGTGATTGCCGCCGTCGTGCCGCTGATCAACGCCTGGCTCAGCTCCGACAAGATCGCCGCGTTCGACCTGTCTTCGCTGCGCGTCGTCCAGAACGGCGGCGCGCGGCTGGTGCCCGAACTGCGGCGGCGCCTGCGCGAGCAACTGGGATGCACGCCGCAGGAAATCTACGGCACCGCCGAAGGCCTGATCAACATGACGCGCCTGGATGACCCGGACGATCTGCTGATGAACAGTTCCGGCGCTCCCGTCAGCGACGAGGACGAGATCATGGTGGTCGACGACGAGGGGCGCGAGGTCGCCGACGGCGTGCC
>JAMPXR010000493.1 GCA_023701085.1 Ramlibacter sp.
CAGCACGGGCTGCAGCCCCAGCGCCGTCACCGCGGCCGCGTAGCGGTCCGCCAGCACCGTGTAGCCGCCGGGGTCGGCGAGGTCGAGATGGCGGTGGCAGGCGGGCAGCCACACCAGCGGCTTGTGCGTGCGCATGGGGGCGATTCTGCGCCGAAGCGGCGCGCCGTGCGGCCCAAGCGCCGCTACGACGGTGCGGAACCCCGGACCGATGTTCAGCCGGCGCGCGGCGTCACTGCGCCTTCACCAGCCCGAGCTTTTCGATCAGGGCCTTTTCGCTCTGGAAAGTGTCCTGCGCGAACTTGGCGTACCGTGCCGAATCCATGTAGATCGGCAGCATGTCGTAGCGCGCCAGCGCTTGCACGTAGCTCGGCTCTTCCATGGCCTTCTTGAACGCGTCGTGCAGTTTCTTCACGACGTCGGGCGGCGTGCCGCGCGGCGCGCCGATGCCGAACGGCGAGTTCTGGACGATGTCGATGCCCAGCTCCTTCAGCGTGGGCGCGTCCGCGAACTTGGGCAGGCGCTTCTCGCCCCAGGTGCACAGCACCCGCAGCTTGCCCGACTCGACCAATGGCGCGAAGCCGGTGGAGTCGGCCGCGGCCATCAGGTGGCCGCCCACGATCGCCTGCGTGAGCTCGGCGCTGCCCTTGTACGGGATGTGGTTGAGCTTCATGCCCAGCTGCTGCGCGATCAGCTCGGTGGTCAGGTGGGGGCTGGTCAGCGTGCCGGTGGACCCGTAGCTGAGCTTGCCCGGATTGGCCTTCGCGTAGGCGACGAAATCGTTCCAGTTCTTGAGCGGGCCGTCGACGGGCGCCACGATGCCGAAGGCATAGCCGGTGACATTGATGACGTAGGCGATGTCCTTGACCGGGTCCCAGGCGATCCGGGTGGTGTACGGCAGCCGAAACACGCCCAGCGGAATCTGCGCCAGCGTGTAGCCGTCGGCCGGCGATGTCTGCAATTGCTGGGCCGGCAGCGTGCCGCCGGCGCCCGGCTTGTTTTCCACCACGACGGTCTGGCCGAGCGCCTTGGACGCGTTATCCGCCAGTGAGCGCATGGTGATATCGGTCGGGCCGCCCGCCGGGAACGCGATGATGAGCTTGATCGGCTTGGCCGGGAAGGTTTGCGCGAATGCGCCTAGCGAGGGCGCGGCGATGCTGGCGGCGGCAAGCTGCACGAGTTGGCGGCGGCGCATGGAGGACTCCTTTGAACGGGCTTGTGACCGGAACCGGTTTCCATCCGTGATTGGAAACGCGGCAGGCCGCCCCCCGCAATCGGGACTGACCCGCCCGCGTGGCTCGCTGGGCAGCACGCGCCCGTATGGCGCGGACTAAGCGGCGCGCTGCTGGAACCCCTCCAATACATTGACCGCGTTCACGCCGAGCTCGGCCACGGCGTAACCGCCTTCGAACACGAACACCGTGGGCAGGCGCGCGGCCGCGAGGTCTTCTCCGATGCGCAGGAAGTCGTGGCCTTTCAGGCGGAAGCCCGAGATCGGGTCGCCGGCGAACGTGTCCAGGCCGAGCGAGACCACCAGCGCCTGGGCCCCGAACGACGCGATGCTGCGCAGGGCTTGCGCCAGCGCCTCGCGCCATTCGGGAAAACCGGTGCCGCGCGCCAGCGGCAGGTTGCGGTTGAAGCCCAGGCCCGCACCGCTGCCGCGCTCGTCGGCATAACCCAGGTAGTACGGGTACTCGGTGTGCGGATCGCCGTGGAGGCTGGCGAAATACACGTCCGCGCGCTCGTAGAAGATGGCTTGCGTGCCGTTGCCGTGGTGGTAGTCGATGTCCAGCACCGCCACGCGCTCCGCGCCGGCGTCGCGCAGGGCCTGCGCCGCGAGCGCCGCGTTGTTCAGGAAGCAATATCCACCGAAGAAATCGGCGCCGGCATGATGGCCGGGCGGCCGCGTCAACGCGAACGCCGCCCGTGCGCCGCCCGCGACCGCCCGCGCCGCGCCCAGGGCGCAGCAGGCGCCGGAGCGTGCGGCAGCCCAGGTGCCCGAAGTCAGCGGCGTGCCGGCGTCGAAGGAGAACAGCCCCATGCGCGCGGGAAAACTGGCGGGCAGCACGTCGCTGCGGAAGGTGCGGATCGGCCAGTACGAGGGCAACGCATCGCGCTGCGCATTGGCGGGATCGAGCGCCACCCACTCGTCCCAGGCGCCGGCCAGGAATTCGAGATAGCGCTGCGAATGCACGCGCGCGAGCGCGCGGTCGGGGAAATCGGGCGGGGCCTGGACCGCGCCCAGGCCGCGCGCCTGCAGCTCGCGCAGCACGTGGTCGGCGCGCGCCGGAATCTCGAAGCAGGGCACCAGCTCGCCACGGAACATCTCCACCTTGCCGTGGTGCAGAACATGCCGGTCGTTGTAGAAGGTGATCATCGCGCGAGCATCGCAGCCAGCGCGCGGCCGGTGTGGGTTCCCTCGGCCACGACCTGTTCGGGCGACGCGGCGGCGACGACCCTGCCGCCGGCGTCGCCGCCCTCGGGGCCCAGGTCGATCACCCAGTCGGCCTCGGCGATCACGTCCAGGTCGTGCTCGATCACGATGACGCTGTGGCCGCCGTCGACCAGCCGGTGCAGCACGCGCACCAGTTTCTCCACATCGGCCATGTGCAGCCCCACCGTGGGCTCGTCCAGCACGTACAGGGTGTGCGGCGCCTTCTGTCCGCGCCGCGTGACGTCGTCGCGCACCTTGGACAGCTCGGTCACCAGCTTGATGCGCTGCGCCTCGCCGCCCGACAGCGTGGGCGAGGGCTGGCCCAGCGTGAGGTAGCCCAGCCCCACGTCTTCCAACAGCCGCAACGGATGGCTGATATGGGGCATGGCCGCGAAGAACTCG
>JAMPXR010000494.1 GCA_023701085.1 Ramlibacter sp.
GCCGCTGCCGTAATTGAGCTTGCCGGGGTTGGCCTTGCCGTACGCGATCAGGTCGCGCAGCGAGTTGATCTTCAGCCGCGCCGCCGTCTCCGCATTCATCACCAGCACATTGGGCACCCGCACCATCTGCGTGATGGGCGCGAAGTCCTTGGCCGCGTCGTAGGGCATCCTGGCGAACAGCCAGGGGTTGATCGCATGCGTGGCCACGGCCGCGATGCCCACGGTGAGGCCGTCCGGGGCGGCCTTGGCCACCGCATCGACCCCGATGTTGCCGCCCGCGCCCGGCTTGTTGTCGATGATGACGGTGCCCAGGCTGTCCTTGACGCGTTCCGCGAGCACGCGCGCGGTCACGTCGATGGGCCCGCCCGGCGCATAGGGCACGATCAGGCGAATCGGGCGCGCCTGAGCGAAGGAAAGCGGGCTGGCGAGCGCGGCCACGGCGGCCGGCACGGAATGAATAAAGTTTCTGCGTTTCATGCCGCTATTGTGCAGAAAGGCCCGCAGGCATGCCCGACCGTGGGCAATGCCTGACGGCGTTTGTTTGGCCTGTCCGACAGCCGGTCGGGGGCAAAGCTGCGTTGATAGAGGGTCGTCCACTTCATTGAGAGCACCCGCATGAAAACCCAAGTTCTCGTCGTTGCCCTGGCCCTTGCCACTGGCGCCGGATGGGCCAGCGCCCAGACCGCGAACGCCAATGCGAGCGACAGCGCCGCCACCGCCACGACCACGACCAAGGCGACCACGACCAAGGTGACCAAGAAGTCAGCCAGCAAGAAGCATGCGAGGCAGATGGCGAAGCACCACGCGAAGATGGGCGCCAGCGCCGCACCGCAAACCGACCTGAACGACCGCGAGCGGCAGGCACGCATGGACGAGGCGCTGGAGAAATACCGCCGCGGTTCCAGTTGAAACGTCGGGCGCCGTCCATCATCGCCGCGCCCGGTCCCTCATCCCCGCTAAGGCGGGGATCCAAGGCGTTCACTCGTTGTGCTTGTCCGCCTCGGTGGTGAAGGCGTCGGCGTGGAACTCGTCGGCGGGCAGGCCGGCCAGCGCGCTGTAGTCCGCGCGGGCCGAGTCGACCACGATGGGCGCGCCGCAGGCATAGACCTGGTGCCCCGACAAATCGGGGAAGTCCTGCAGCACCGCCTTGTGCACGAAGCCCGTGCGACCGGTCCAGTCGTCCTCGGGCAGCGCGTTTGAAATGACCGGCACGTAGCTGAGATGGGGCATCTCGGCCAGCTTGGCACGCACCCAGTCGTCCAGGTACAGGTCCGAGGGCCGGCGGCCGCCCCAGTACAGCGTCGCGGGCCGCGTGATGCCCTTGAACTGCATGTGCTCGATCACGGCCTTGATCGGCGCGAAACCCGTGCCCGAAGCCAGCAGGATCATCGGCTTGTCGGAATCCTCGCGCAGGTAGAAGGCGCCGTACGGCCCTTCCACGCGCAGGATTTCCTTTTCCTTCATGGCGTTGAAGACATGGTCCGTGAACTTGCCGCCGGGCATGTGCCGTATGTGCAACTCGATGCCGGGGCCGTTGTGCGGCGCGTTGGCCATCGAATAGCTGCGGCGGGCGCCGCCCTGCAGGATGAATTCGATGTACTGGCCCGCGTGGTAGCGCAGCGTGTCGTTGGCCGGCAGCTGCAGCTTCAGCACCATGACATCGGGCGACTTCTTTTCCAGCGAGACCACGCGCGAGGGCATCTTGCGCACCGGAAACGCGCTTTCGTCGGTGACCTGGCGCGACTCCAGCACGACGTCCGTGTGCGGCACGCCGCAGCAGGTCAACACGAAGCCGGCGGCCTCTTCTTCCGCGCTCAGCGCCTTGCTCTGGTGCGCGCCGTGCGTCACCGCGCCTTCGAGCTTCTTGCACTTGCACGAGCCGCAGGCGCCGTCCTTGCAGCCGTAGGGCATGCCGACACCCTGCCGGATGGCCGCGGCCAGGATGGCTTCGCCCGGCTCGACGCTGAACGCGCGACCGCTGGGTTGCACCGTGACCTGGAAGCAGCCCATAGGGGCTGGCGCGCTCGGCATGTTGAGTATCCTTGGGCTCTCGTTCTGGTATCGATCCGATTTTGCCCTCAAACCAAAGTCCCCTCGGGGCGCTGCCCGCTCGCTTTCGCCGTGAACGCGTCCTCATCGTGGGCTGCGGCGACGTCGGCTCGCGCGTCGCGGCCGCTTTGGCGGGACGGGTGCGGCTGCTGGCGCTCACCTCGTCGGCCGAGCGCGTCGCGCCGCTGCGCGGGCGCGGCATCACGCCGCTGGCCGGCGACCTGGACCGCCCGCGCACGATCGCCCGGCTGGCCGGCGTCGCCACCCGGCTGGTGCACCTGGCCCCGCCGCAGTCCGAGGGCGACCCGCAGTGGTGGCGCGACCTGCGCACGCAGGCCCTGCTGCGCGTGCTGCGCCGCCGCGCGCCGCCGCGTTCCATGGTCTATGGCTCCACCAGCGGCGTGTATGGCGATTGCCAGGGCGCGCGCGTGACCGAAACGCGCCCGCTGCGGCCGCACACCCCGAGGGCGCAGCGGCGCGCCGACGCCGAGCGCCTGGTGCGCCATTTCGGGCAGGCCGCCCATGTGCGATCCGCCATCCTTCGCATTCCCGGCATCTACGCGAGCGACCGTCCGGGCGGCACCCCGCGCGAGCGCTTGCTCAAAGGCACGCCGGTGCTGCAGGCGCGGGACGATGTCTACACCAACCACATCCACGCCGACGATCTCGCGCGCGCGGTGCTGGCCGCCCTGTGGCGCGGCCGGCCGCAGCGCGCCTACAACGCCAGCGACGACACCGAGCTGAAGATGGGCGACTATTTCGACCTGGCCGCCGACCTGTA
>JAMPXR010000495.1 GCA_023701085.1 Ramlibacter sp.
AGGTGACGGACGCGCTGGCCGGCGAGGTGCTCGGCCAGATCGCGCGGCAGGAAGACCTGAACGGCCGCATCCGCCGCAACGTGATGGACACGCGGCGCGCGGTGAGCTTCATGATGCGCAGCCGCATGCTCAGCGCGGGGCAGTTCGAGGAGGCGCGCCAGATCCTGCGCGACATCGAATCGCTGGACAACCACACGGCCTTCCTGTTCGACAAGATCAACTTCCTGATGGACGCCACCGTCGGCTTCATCAATATCAACCAGAACAAGATCATCAAGATCTTCTCGGTGGCCAGCGTGGCGCTGCTGCCGCCGACGCTGGTCGCCAGCATCTACGGGATGAACTTCCGGTTCATGCCCGAGCTCTCGCAGGCTTGGGGCTACCCCTTCGCGCTCGCACTGATGGTGGCCAGCGCGCTGGTGCCCATGTGGTACTTCCGCAAGCGCGGCTGGCTGCGGTAGGCCCCCCGTAGCGCCTGCGGCACCCCCCTCAAGGGGGCCACCGTGCCGGGGCTCACGGGACTGCCGCCACCCGCCGGTGCGATCAGAGCCCGGCCAGCCGCTCCCGATTGGGCTGCCGGATCACGCCGCGTTCGGTGATCAGCGCGCTGACCAGTTCGGCCGGCGTGACGTCGAAGGACGGGTTGCGCACCGAAACGCCTTCGGCCGCCCATTGGTGGTCGCGAAAGCCGGTGACCTCCTGCCGCGGGCGCTCCTCGATGGGAATGGCCGCGCCGTCGGCGATGGACAGGTCGATGGTGGACATCGGGCATGCGACGTAAAACGGGATGCCATGGCGCCGCGCGAGCACCGCGACCATGTAGGTGCCGATCTTGTTCGCGACGTCGCCGTTGGCGGCGACGCGGTCGGTGCCCACGATCACGGCGTCGATCTCGCCGCGGCTCATGAGGAAGCCCGCCATGTTGTCGGTGATCAGGGTGACCGGGATCCGCTCCTGCACCATCTCCCAGGCCGTCAGGCGCGCGCCCTGCAGGAAAGGCCGGGTTTCGTCGGCGATGACGGAAATGCGCTTTCCCGCCTCCACGGCCGAGCGAATCACGCCCAGCGCCGTGCCGTGCCCGGCCGTCGCCAGCGCGCCGGCATTGCAGTGCGTGAGCACACGCGCACCGTCGGCCAGCAGCGCCGCCCCGTGCGCGCCCATGGCGCGATTGACGCGGATGTCCTCGGCCAGCATCTCATGGGCTTGCGCCAGCAGGGCCTGGGCCTGGGCCGCCACGGGTTGCGCGGCGAGGGCTTGCCAGCACTTGCGCATGCGCGCCAGCGCCCAGAACAGGTTGACCGCGGTGGGCCGGCTTTGCGCCAGCACGGCAAAAGCCCGCTCCATGCGGAGGGTGAAGTCCGCCGGCGCCGCATCGCGCTCGCGCAAGGCTTCGAGCGCGATGCCGTAAGCGGCCGCGCAGCCGATCGCGGGTGCGCCGCGCACGACCATGTCGCGAATGCTTCGCGCCACGGCCTCGGCGCTGTCATGGCGCAGGTACCTGAATTCGGCCGGCAGGACGCGCTGGTCGATCATCTCCAGCTGGCCGTCGCGCCAGCGCAGCGTCTGCACGCGACCTGCCTGTGGCGAGCCCGTCATCCGGACAGCCCCTCCTGGGCCTGCGGGCCGTAGCTTCTGAATTTCTCCATCACCTCGGCCATCTGGGCGTCCGACAAATGCCGCGGTTCGGCGATCTGCCGGGCGCGCCAGTATTGCTCGCACAGGCTTTCCACTTCGATGCACAGCGCGAGGGCATGGTCCAGATCGCGCCCCGCCGCGATCATCCCGTGCTGGGCCAGCAGGCAGGCGCGCCGGTCCCGCAGCGCCTCCAGGACAAGGTCGGACAGTTCCTGCGTCCCGAACAGGGCGTACGGCGCGCAGCGGATGGTCGCGCCGCCGGCCGCGGCGATCATGTAATGGAAAGGCGGAACCTCCAGGCCCAGGCAGGCCAGCGTGGTCGCGAAGGGCGAATGCACATGCACGACCGCGTGAAGCTCGGGCCGCGCGGCCAGGATGTCGCGATGAAAGCGCCACTCGCTGGAGGGGCGTCCCGGGCCGATCACGCGGCCATCGGCCGCCAGCAGCACCATGCCGCTTTCGCTCAGCTCGCTGGCGGGGACGCCCGAAGGCGTCACCAGCATGTGCGCTCCGCAGCGCACACCGACATTGCCCGAGGCGCCGCGGTTCAGCCCCCGCGCGACGAGCTCGCGCGAGGTCCGGACCATGGCCTCGCGCAGTTCCCGTTCGCCCGGCCCCATGCGCAGTGCCCCCTCACGACCCGAGGACCCGGCCGGCCACGGCGTCCAGTTTCGCGATCATGGCCGGATCCCGCATCGCGGGGGCCGTGATCAGCGCATGGTCCAGCGCATGCCGGCAGGCACAGGCTGCGGCCGAGGCGTCGCCCGCGAGGCGCGGCGCCGCCTGGCGCACCAGGGCGCGCGCCTTCTCGGCGTTGGCCAGCAGCACCTGGACGATCTGCGTGACCGTGACCGCGTCGTGCCCCGGATGCCAGCAGTCGAAATCGGTGACCATCGCGACCGTGGCGTAGCAGATTTCCGCTTCGCGCGCGAGCTTGGCCTCGGGCATGTTGGTCATGCCGATCACATCGCAGCCCCAGTCGCGGTAGAGCTCGGACTCGGCCTGCGTCGAAAACTGGGGACCTTCCATCACCAGGTAGGTACCGCGGCGCACGGCAGGGATGCCGGCGGCGCGCGCCGCCTGTTCCAGCAGATCACCCAGCCGCGCGCACACGGGATGCGCCATCGACACATGCGCCACCAGGCCGCTGCCGAAAAAGCTCTTGTTGCGCGCGAAGGTCCGGTCGATGAA
>JAMPXR010000496.1 GCA_023701085.1 Ramlibacter sp.
CGCATGACGCTGAAGATCGGAATCGACGTGGGGGGCACCTTCACCGACTTCGTGCTGGCGCGCGACGGCGAGCCGCCGCGCATCTACAAGACCCTGTCCACCCCGGCCGACCCTTCGATCGCGGTGGTCGAGGGCCTGGCGCAGATCGCGGCCTCGCTGCAGCCGCCGCAGTCGCTGGCGGACTTCGCGCGCGCCATCGACACCATCGTGCACGGCACCACCGTCACGACGAACGCGACGCTGACCTCGACCGGCGCGCGCTGCGGCCTGCTCACCACCGAGGGCGTGCGCGACGCCCTCGAGATGCGGCGCGGCGTGCGCGAGGAGCAATACAACAACCGCTACAGCAACGTCAAGCCGCTGGTGCCGCGCGCGCGCCGGGCGGGCATCGCCGGGCGCCTGGACCGCCAGGGCCGCGAGATCGCGCCGCTCGACCTGGGCGCCGTGCGCGCGGCGCTGGCCGACTGGCGGGCCGAGGGCGTGCAGGCGGTGGCGGTGTGCTTCATGAACTCGTTCGCAAACCCGGCGCACGAGAAAGCCGCCGCCGAGCTGGTGCGCCAGGAGCTGCCCGACGCCTACCTGTCCGTCTCCACCGAGGTGCTGCCGTCGATCCGCTTCTACGAGCGGGTCAGCACCACGGCGCTGAACGCCTATGTCGGCCCCAAGCTGGAGCACTACCTGGAGCAGCTGGTGGACCGGCTGGCCGGTGCCGGCTTTGCCGGCCTGCTGCTGATCATGCAATCCAACGGCGGCGTGATCTCGCCGCAGGCCGCGCGCGAGAAGGCGGCGCTGACCCTGCTGTCCGGCCCGGCGGGCGGGCCGGGGGCCGGCCTGTTCTATGTCGCGGCGCATGGCCAGGACCGCTGCATCACCACCGACATGGGCGGCACCAGCTTCGAGGCGTCGATCGCCGTGGGCACGCCGATGGTGAAGAACGACGGCGAGATCGCGCGCCACAAGATCGCGCTGCCCATGCTGGACATCCACACCATAGGCGCGGGCGGCGGCTCCATCGGCTGGCTGGACCAGGGCGGGCTGCTGCGCATGGGGCCGCAAAGCGCCGGCGCCGACCCCGGCCCGGCCTGCTACGGCCGCGGCGGCAAGCTGCCGACCACCACCGACGCGAATGTCGTGCTGGGCTACCTCGACCCCGAATTCTTCGCCGGCGGCCAGATGAAGCTGGACGTGGCGGCGGCCCGCCGCGCCATCGAGGAGCACATCGCCAAACCGATGGGCCTCACGATCGAGCAGGCCGCGGCCGGCATGTACCGCGTCGCCTGCAACAACATGGCGCAGGGCGTGCGCGAGGTGACGATCAAGCGCGGCTTCGATCCGCGCGAATTCCCGCTCATCCCCGGCGGCGGCGCCGGGCCGATCCACGGGTGCCTGATCTGCAGCGAACTCGAGATTCCGCTGCAGATCGTGCCGCGCGAAGCCTCGGTGCTGTGCGCGTTCGGCATGCTGATGTGCGAGTTGCGGCATGACTACGTGCGCACGTTCGTCGCGCGGCTGGACGGTCTGGACTGGGCGCGGCTGTCGATGCTGGTCGAGACGATGTCCGCGGAGGGCAACAAGGCCCTCGCCGACGAGCGCATCCCGCCCGCCCGGCGCCGGGTCGAGCTGCGGCTGGACTGCCGCTACGTCAAGCAGTACCACGAGGTCTCGGTCCCGGTGCCGCTGGAAGCCATCGTGCAACGCGACGTGGCCGGCATCGCGCGCGCGTTCCATGACGAACACCTGCGGCTGTACGGCTACTCGCTCGAAGCCGAGCGTTCGCCGGTGGAGATCATCAACGTGCGCCTGCAGGCGATAGGCGCCACCGACCGTCCCACCTATCGCAGCGATTCGGCCAGCAGCGGCGACGCGTCGGCGGCGCGCAAGGGCCGGCGCAGCATCTACATCCCCGAGCGCGACGCTTTCGTCGAGGTGCCCGTCTACGACGGCCACCGTATGCACTGCGGCAACCGGGTTACCGGGCCGGCGCTGATCGAGCAGCAGACCACGGCGATCGTGGTCAGCGACGGCTACGACTGCCTGGTGGACCCGCTGGGCTCGTTCGTACTCTATGCGAAAGGACGCGAGGACCTTGTCGCGGCCTGCATGCCGGCCGAGGAGGCAGCCGTATGAAGATCGATCCCATCCTGCTGTCGGTGTACGCGCGCACCTTCAAGTCCATCACCGACGAGATGAGCATCTCGATGGAGCAGACCACGCGCTCGCCCATCCTGTGCGAGGCCAAGGACTACGTCACCGGCCTGTACGACGGGGAAGGGCGCATGCTGGAGCAGACCGAGAACCTGCCGATCCTGGCCTTCTCGCTGGCGCCGGTGTGCAAGCACATCCGCAAGACCTTCGAGGGCGACATCCACGAAGGCGACGTGTTCTTCCACAACGACGTGTTTTCGCTGGGCAACCAGAACAACGACGTGGCGGTGTTCAAGCCGGTGTTCTTCGAGGGCGAACTGGTCGGCTGGACGGCGGTGAAGGGTCACCAGGCCGACATCGGCGGCGCGGTGGCTGGCGGCTACAACCCGAACGCGGTGGAGGTCTGGCAGGAGGCGCTGCGCATTCCGGCCGTGAAGATCGTGGACCGCGGCAAGCTGCGCCAGGACGTGTGGAACCTGATCTTCGCCAACGTGCGCCTGGACATCGTGCAGCACGACATGAAGGCCGAGATGGGCGCCTGCACGGTCGGCGAACGCCGCCTGCTGGAGCTGCTGAAGAAGTACGGGCTGGACAGCTATCGCGCGCACAAGCAGGCGCTGTTCGACGCCACGCGCCGCATGATGGAAGCGGAGATCGCCAAGATCCCCAACGGCCG
>JAMPXR010000497.1 GCA_023701085.1 Ramlibacter sp.
CCCTGGCCCTGCAACAAGACCAAGTACATCGTGCACTACCCGCAGACGCGCGAGATCTGGTCCTACGGGTCCGGCTACGGCGGCAACGCCCTGCTGGGCAAGAAGTGCTTCGCCCTGCGCATCGCCTCGGCCATGGGACGCAACGCCGCCGGCCCGGACAGCCCCGGCTGGCTGGCCGAGCACATGCTGATCCTGGGCGTGACCAACCCGGAAGGCCGCAAGTACCACGTGGCGGCGGCCTTCCCGTCGGCCTGCGGCAAGACCAATTTCGCCATGCTGATCCCGCCGCGGGGATTCGCGGGCTGGAAGGTCACCACCGTCGGCGACGACATCGCCTGGATCAAGCCGGGTCCTGACGGCAGGCTGTACGCGATCAATCCCGAAGCCGGCTACTTCGGCGTCGCGCCGGGCACCAACCACGAGACCAACGCCAACTGCATGGCGACGCTGGACAAGGACACGATCTTCACGAACGTGGCGCTGACCGACGACGGCGACGTGTGGTGGGAAGGCATGGGGCCGGCGCCCGCGCATGCGATCGACTGGCAGGGCCAGGACTGGACGCCGCAGATCGCCGCGGCCACCGGCGCGAAGGCGGCGCACCCGAACGCCCGCTTTACCGTCCCGGCCATCAACAACCCGGTGCTCGACCGCGCCTGGGACGATCCCGCGGGCGTGCCGATCGACGCCTTCGTCTTCGGCGGGCGCCGCTCCAACACGGTGCCGCTGGTGACCGAGGCGCGCGACTGGGTGGAAGGCGTGTACATGGCCGCCACCATGGGGTCGGAAACCACCGCCGCCGTCATCGGCCAGCTCGGCATCGTGCGGCGCGACCCGTTCGCCATGCTGCCGTTCACCGGCTACAACATGTCGGATTATTTCCAGCACTGGCTGGACCTGGGCCGCAGGCTGGCGGCGTCAGGCGCCGCCTTGCCGCGCATGTACACGACCAACTGGTTCCGCAAGGGCGAGGACGGCAAGTTCGTCTGGCCGGGTTTCGGCGACAACATGCGCGTGCTCAAGTGGATGATCGACCGCATCGAAGGCAAGGCCTGCGGCGAGGACAACGCCTTCGGGGTGAGCCCGGCCTACGACGAACTGAACTGGACCGGGCTGGCGTTCAGCCGCGAGCAGTTCGAGTCGGTGATGAGCATGGACCGCGCCGATTGGGACAAGGAGCTGCAATTGCACGCGGACTTGTTCCAGCAGCTGGCCTGGCATCTTCCGAAAGAGCTGAGCCAGGCCAAGGCCGAGCTCGAGAAACGCCTCGCCGCTTGAGGCGGCGCGCTGCCGCCAGGCAACAAAAAAGCCACCGTCGGTGGCTTTTTTCTGGCTCGATGCGCCGGCCGCTTGCCGTTCAGGCCCGCTTGTACTGCGCAACCGGCGCCGCTTTGCGTTGGCGCGCGGCCTGTGCCCGGCGCCGCCGCTCGGCATGCCGCAGCGCCACGCGGTAGGACCAGGCGTCCAGGGCCTTGAGCAAGGGCGTCGGTATGCGCCCCAGGATCCGGCTGAGCCAGCTGCTTCGATCCGCCGTCTTCATTTCCACTCCGCCTTTCCCGCTCTTGTTTTCTCAGTAATAGGTCTTGATCTGGGGGCCCGCGCTTTCGGCCATCGCTCGGCTGAGATCGGCCATCACTCGGGCGTCGGTCAGCGCCAGCTGCCACAGCTCGGCGTCCTCGGCAGCGCGCTTGCGCGCCAGGGCCCAGCGCTGGAGGCCGACCCGCATTGCGGCGGCGGCACGCTTGGCCGGCGCTGCGAACAAGGCCAACGCCGCGAAAGCGACCGCCCACATCACCATCCAGGCGCCCAGCAGATGCCCTTCGGTCCAGTTGTCTATCACCTGGCCGGCGACCATCACCATGGCGGCGACGATGGCCGCGAGCAGCAGGCTGGCGCCAGCTCGCGTACCGTCGAATTGGCGAACCGCCCGCGTCACGCTTTGCGCCGCGCGCTCGGCGCGAACCACGCCGGCGTGTTCCCGCGGATAGTCCACATGTGCAAAGCTCGTCATCATTCTTCCCCTTCTCGATCGCACTGGCCGGATTGCCACGCTGCGTAGCCGAATACTAGGGTTAGTACTGATATGTGTCCACTTTAGATTGGTGATGACTATCATTCATGGCAGTGATGGAAGCATCCCCTAATTTCCGGACCCTGGATCTCAACCTGCTGCGGGTGTTCGACCAGGTCATGGCGGAGCGCAACCTGACCCGCGCCGCGCGCAATCTGGCGATGACGCAGCCGGCCGTCAGCAATGCGCTGAACCGGCTGCGCGACGCCGTGGGCGACAAGCTCGTCGTGCGCAGCGGCTACGGCGTCGAGCCGACGCCGCGGGCGCTGGCGCTGTGGCCCGCCATCAGCGACGCCCTGCGCCAGATGGAAGTGTCGCTGGCGCCCGGTCAGTTCGTCGTGTCCGAGGCCGTCACCACCTTCGTGCTCGGCATGGCCGATGCGACGGCGTCGGGACTGGTGCCGGGGCTGGTGGAGATTCTGGAGCGGGACGCGCCCGGCGTGTCCGTGCGGGTGCTGCCGCTCACCACCCGCGATCCGCGCCAGTTGCTGGACGAGGGCCGCATGGATCTGGCCGTGGGCTTCTTCCCCCTGGTGCTGGCGGACCTGACCGCGCAGGCGCAGTCCGGCGGCATGGCGCCGTTCGATCACCAGCGCCTGTTCGCCGGCGAATATGTCTGCGTGATGCGCAAGGGCCACCCGCTGGCCAGCGGGCCGCTGACCCTCAAGCGCTATTGCGCCGCCCATCATCTGCTGGTGAGCTTCTCGGGGCGGGCGTTCGGCCTCGTCGACGAGGCGCTGGCCGC
>JAMPXR010000498.1 GCA_023701085.1 Ramlibacter sp.
GGACCACGCGCAGGCCCGCCGCCTCGATGGCCTGCTTGTAGCTGTCGGTCTGCCAGGCGCCGCCTATGCATGCGGCCCACAGCGTCGTGTTGCAGCTGATGCTCTCGGGCAATGGCACGCCGGTGACGATGTCGGCGATCGCCATCCGCCCGCCGGGGCGCAGCAGGCGCGCGGCTTCGCGGAACACCTGCGGCTTGTCCACGGCCAGATTGATCACGCCGTTGCTGATGACCACGTCGAAGCTCGCGTCCTCGAACGGCGCCGCGTCGATGTAGCCCTTGACATACGTGATGTTGCGAAAGCCTGCGCGCCGTCGCAGCGTCTCGGCCTTGGCCCGCTGCGAGTCCGTCATGTCCAGGCCGATGACCGTGCCCGTGGGCCCGGCGAGCAGGCCCGCCATGAAGGTGTCCATGCCCGAACCGCTGCCCAGGTCGAGCACCCGGGCGCCCTCGATGTCGCCCAGGAGGTGGAAGTAATAACCCACGCCGGCGAATGATTCGATGGATTCGCCCGGAATGCCGTCCAGGTCCGCCGGCCGGTAGCCCAGCCGTTCCGCCAGCGCCCGGCCCATCTCGAAGTGGAACTCCCCGTGCGGATTCTCGGCGACGTCGCGGTACATCGCCTTGACCTTGTCTTCGAGCTCGGCACGATTGACTTGGCTGGCCATGGCATCCTCCGGTTCAGCTGAGCTTGAGTGAAATGGCGCCGGTGCGCAACTCGCTGCGCCAGACGACGGTGGCGGCGGTTTGCGAAGCGGAAATCATATCGGTTCGCGCGGTCGCGCGCAGGACCGCGACCCGCGATCCGGCACCGCGAAGCCGGGACCCGGTAAGATGGTTCGGGCAAGCCCATGAAGCTCTTCTTTGGCCTCTTCAGAATCGGCCACGCGGTCATCGCCGTGCTGTTCGCGGTGGCGGCCATGATGCTGGTGGCGATCGCCGCGCGCGTTGGCTGGCTGGCCGTGGCCGGGGTGTTCGACCAGGGCTCCGCGCAAGCCCTGATCGAGGCGGTGGGTCTGTTGGCCGCGGCTGTCGTCGCGCTGCAGATCGCCCAGACGATCGCCGAGGAAGAGGTGGTCCGTGGCGCCGACATCAGTGCGCCCACGCGGGTGCGGCGCTTCCTGTCGAGGTTCTTCGTGGTGGTGATCGTGGCGCTGGCCGTCGAGGGCCTGGTGGCCACGTTCAAGGCGATCCATGAGGACCTGTCGCAGCTGGCGTATGCCGCGGGTATCGTGCTCGCCACGGGCGGACTGCTCGCGGCCTGGGGACTGTTCGTCCACTTGAACCGGTCGGCCGAGGAACTGGAGCCCGAGGCCATGGCCGAGGCCAAGCGCGAAGACAAGAAGCTGCAATGATCGGCGCCGCGGCCAGGCGCGCATGGTTCGATCGATGATGGACCAGGCTCTGCGCTACCAAATGCTCGCGGACATGGTGCTCGCGCTGCACCTGGGTGTCGTGCTGTTCGTCATTGCCGGGCTGGTGCTCGTGGTGCTGGGCAATTTGCGTGGATGGCCCTGGGTCAACCACCTGTGGTTCAGGCTGGCGCACCTGGGCGCGATCGGCGTGGTCGTCGCCGAATCCTGGATCGGCATCACCTGTCCCCTGACGACGCTGGAGATGTCGCTGCGCGCGCGGGCGGGCGCGTCCACCTACAGCGGCGGCTTCGTCGAGTTCTGGCTGCAGCGCCTGCTGTACTACGACGCGCCGGCCTGGCTGTTCACGCTGGGCTACACCTTGTTCGGGCTGCTGGTCGCGGCAAGCTGGTGGTACTTCCCGCCGAACCGGCGGGGCCGCTGACGCTGTCGACGCGAGGGGACGTCCCCGGCGTCAGATCCAGCCCATCCATCCGAGTGCCCCGCCGGCGCCCAGCAGCCACAGCAGGTGCAGCCGGGTGCGCCACACGACGACGGTGGAGACGAGCGCGACCAGCCAGATCGGCCAGTCGGCCATCGCGTACCGGCTGCCCGTGGCGAGAATCCACCCGGTGGCCACCAGCAGCGCGATCACGATGGGCGCCATACCCTGCTTGAAGGCGCGCACGGCGCGAAGTTCGCGATTCTCATGGCCCCAGCGCGCGGCCAGGTAGGTCAGCGTCGTGCTTGGCAGCATGATTCCGGTCATGGTGACCAGCGTGCCCAGCAGTGCCGTGGGCAGGCCGCCCGCGTTCAGGCCGACATTCCAGCCGAGCAGGGCCACGAACAGGACATTGGGGCCGGGCGCGGCCTGGGCGATGGCGATGGACGCGCTGTACTGCGGGTCGGTCAGCCAGCCCTGACGGTCGACCAGGAAGCGATGCATGTCCGGCGCGGTGGTGATCGCGCCGCCCACGGACAGCAGCGACAGCGACAGGAAGTGCAGGAACAGCGACAGCCAGTCGGCAGGGCCCATGGACAAACTCATGGCTGCGTCGTTCCCATCTTGCGGTAGGTGATGAAGCAGGCCAGGCTGCCCAGCCCGAGCAGCACGTAGGCCAGGGGCCAGCGCAGCAGCGCGATGCCCGCGAAAGTGGCCAGGCAGAACACGACGCACAGCGGAACACCCAAGGTGTTCTTGCGCAGGGCGCCCACCAGCCTCAGCCCGGTCGCGGTGATCAGGCCGGCCGCGACGGCGCCCATGCCACGCAGTGCGCCCGCCACCTGCGGGTTGTCCGCGTAGTGCGCATAGACCAGCGCCAGGCACAGCACCACCAGCAGCGGAAAGGTCAGCATGCCGGCCAGCGCGACCAGGGCGCCGCGCAGGCCGAAATACCGGCCGCCCAGCATCAGCGAGAGATTCACCACATTCGGTCCCGGCATGATCTGGGCCAC
>JAMPXR010000023.1 GCA_023701085.1 Ramlibacter sp.
GAGCAACAACTCGCGCAAGAGGCTGTCGTCACCGCCAAGGCCGACAAGCTGCTGGCGCAGGAAGAAGCCTGGATCCGCAAAGGCGTGGAGGCCAGGCGCACGCGCGCCCAGGGCCGCATCGTCCGGCTGGAACGGCTGCGCGCGAACCGGGCCGCCCGGCGCGAAGCCCTGGGCAGCGTCACGCTGGACCTCGCGGCAGGCTTGCCCAGCGGCAAGATCGTGGCCGAGCTCAGCCATGTCGCCAAGTCGTTCGGCGCAAACACCGTGGTACGTGACTTCAACGCCACCATCCTGCGCGGCGACAAGGTCGGCGTGCTCGGGCCGAATGGCGCAGGCAAGACGACGCTGCTCAAGCTCATCCTGGGCGAGATCGGGCCCGACGCCGGCAAGGTGCGGCGCGGCGCGAACTTGCAGGTGGCGTATTTCGATCAGATGCGCGGCGCGCTGGACCTCGACGCAACGCTGGAAGACTTCATCAGCCCCGGCAGCGAGTGGATCGAAATCGGCAGCCGGCGCAAGCACGTCAAGAGCTACCTGGCCGATTTCCTTTTCTCTCCCGCCCGGGCGGGGTCGCCGGTGCGATCGCTCTCGGGAGGAGAGCGCAACCGCCTCTTGCTGGCGCGGCTGTTCGCGCGGCCGGCGAACGTGCTGGTGCTGGACGAGCCCACCAATGACCTGGACATCGACACGCTCGAGCTGCTCGAGGATCTGCTGCAGGACTACGACGGCACCGTGTTCCTCGTCAGCCACGATCGCGCCTTCCTGGACAACGTGGTGACGAGCACCATCGTTTTCGAGGGCGCGGGACGATGGCGCGAGTACGAGGGCGGCATCGAGGACTGGCTGACGCAGTCGCGGCGGGCCCAGGCCCTGGCGCTGGCCGCCGGCGCGCGTGTGGCGTCGACGCCGTCCGGCGAAACGAAAGCCGCGCCGCCGGTCGCGTCCACCCCCGGCGCGCCACCCAGGAAGAAACTGAGCTATCGGGAGCAGCGCGAACTCGACGCCCTGCCGGGCCTCATCGACGCCTTGGAGCAGGAGCAGCGGGCCCTCCACGCCGAACTGGCCGACGGCAGCCTCTACTTGCGCGACGCCGAGCGCGCCCAGCGCCTGGTGGAGCGAAGCGCGCAGATCGAGGACGACCTGATGGCGGCATTGGAGCGGTGGGAGGCGCTGGGCAGCAGCCTGTAGGCTTTTGTCCCGCAGCAATTGACGGCCACGGCTGACCTGCGCCGGCCCGCAGCGCCAGGTCCGCGGGGTAGAGTGGCTGCAAAGCATGTTGCCTCGCCGCGCCGCACCCTTCACGACGCAAACGCCCGGTCGTCCACGGGCGAGCGCCTGGTGCTGGTTCATCGCACTGGCCCTGCTGACCTGGGCCGCGGGTTGTGCAGGCCTGCCCAGCAACGTTCAGCGTCGAGCCTCCAGCGCCTTCGATGCGCCCGAGCAGACGGCCCTGGGACAGCTCACGCAGGAACGCAAGGCCCGGGCGAACGCGCGCAGCGACTCGGCCTTCCACCTGCTGGACAGTGTCGATAGCGCGTTCTCCAGCCGGCTCGCGCTGGTCGAATGGGCCCAGCGCAGCCTGGATCTGCAGTACTACGCGATCCATGCGGACGCCAGCACCGAAGTGCTGCTGCAGCGGCTGCGCGACGCCGCGCGGCGCGGCGTTCGCGTGCGCATCCTGCTGGACGACTTCGACATGGTGGGCAAGGACGCGCAGGTGTTGCGTCTGGCCTTCGAGCCGAACGTGGAGATACGGCTGTTCAACCCCCTGCCGGGCAGCCGCGCGTCGCTCATAGGGCGGCTCTTCACCTCCCTGCACGACGTGCCGCGCATCCAGAAGCGCATGCACAACAAGCTGTTCATCGCCGACAACGCCATGGGCATTACGGGTGGGCGCAACCTGGGCGATGCCTACTTCGGCACCGGCGAGAAGAACAACTTCGTCGACCTGGATGTGCTGGCCGCGGGCCGGGTGGTGCTCGACATGTCCGCAAGCTTCGACCGTTTCTGGAACGACGACCTGGCCTACCCCATGCAGTCGCTGGTCTCGCCGGAGGACCTCGAGCGCTTGCGCAATCCGCCTGCGCCGGCGTCCGAGGCGGCGCGACCGCCCGCCCGAGCGAGCTCCGGGACCCCTGCGGCGCCCCTCGCGTCCACGATCCTGCCCAACGTGGCCGCCAGCGGCGCCGCGACGCCCGACCCCGTCTCCATGGACCTGCGCAAAGTGCCGTTGACCTGGGCGCCGGCGCTCCTGATGGTGGACAAGCCCGGCAAGATCGGGCCGGGCGACGACGAGGTCGACGCGGGAGATACCCTGGTGGACGGCCTGCTGCACCTGATGGAGCAGGCGCGCCAGGACGTCCTGATCGTGTCGGCGTATTTCGTGCCGGGCCCGCCCATGATGGACTTGTTTGCCCGCATGCGGGCCAAGGGCGTGCGTGTCCGCGTGCTGACCAACTCGCTGGCTTCGAACGACGCCCCAGCCGCTCACGCCGGCTACGCGCGATACCGCGAGGACCTGCTCCGGTTGGGCGTCGAGCTGTACGAGATGCGCGCCGCCCAGCCCGCGCAGGGACGCGGCGTGGGTTCGGCCGCGCCCTTCGGCACGGGCAGCGCAGCCGGCGGGTCCAAGAGCACGGCGTCGCGCGCCAGCCTGCATTCCAAGGCCGTCATCATCGACGGGCGCCTGGCGGTCATCGGGTCGATGAACCTGGATCTGCGCTCGCAGCTCAAGAACAGCGAAGTTGCCCTGCTCATCCGCAGTGCCGCGCTGGCGGGCGCGGCGGTCCGGCAGGTCGAAGCGACCTTGGCGCATGGCGCCTACCGCTTGGCCCTGGAGGATCGGCTGGTGTGGCGCGCGCCGCCGGGCGCCGACTTCGGGGACAGCCGAAGCGAGCCGGAAGCGAGCACGGCCCTCAAGCTGTTCGTGCGGCTGATCGCGCCGTTCGCGCCGGACGAGATGCTGTAGGGCAACGCACCGCGCCTGCCGCGCCGGGGAAAAGTGCCGCCGCGGCGCTCACATCTTCCGGACCAGCTCGGCGTATTTCTTCCAGAACGCCGCATCCTGCGTGGTCGCGAAATTGATGCGCATCAGCGTGGAGGGCCGGCGCTGCGCGTGGAACAGCGCGCCGGGCGCGAGCAGGTAGCCTTCGTCCAGCATGCGCTGGGCCAGCGCCTCGGTGTCCACGCCGGTATCCACCCAGCCGAACAGTCCCGCCGGTTCCGCCGCGAAGACGCAGCCCGCCTGCAGCGCGAGCTTGACGCTGCGGCTGCGCGCCGCATCGAGCCGGATCCTGATCCGCTCGGCATGGCGCCGCAACTGGCCCTGTTCCATGCACAGGGCCAGCGCTTTTTCCAGCAAGGCCGGCGTGGTCAGCGTGCCCAGCAGCTTGGTGTCCAGCAGGCGTTCGATCAGCGAGGGATGCGCCGCGAGAAAGCCGATGCGCCAGTTCGGCGCCAGGATCTTGGCGAAACCGCCGACGTGGATCGTGCGCTGCAATCCGTCCAGCGCGCACATCCGCGTGGCATGTTCGGGCGCGATATGGCTGTAGGTGTCGTCCTCGACGATGATGAAATCGTGCTGATTGGCCAGCTGCAGCACACGGTGCGCGCTGCCGGGCGACAGGCAATAGCCCGTCGGGTTGTGAAAGACGCTGACGCTGACGTAAAGCCTGGGCTGGTGGACTTCGCAGTAGCGCGCCATCACCTCCAGCCGCGGGCCGTCGGGCCCGCGCGGCCCCGGCAGCAGGCGCATGCCCAGCGCCGTGAGCCGCGCGAACTCCACGGCCCAGCCCGGGTCCTCGACCATCACGTGGTCGCCGGGGCGCAGCAGGGTGCGGCTGGCGATGTCCAGCGCATGGGTGGCGCCCACGGTGGTGATGATGTTGTCGGGCGCCGCGTGCACCGACAGGGCGGCGAGCTTCTTCGACAAGGCCCGCCGCAAGCCGCTGTCGCCCTTGGGCTCGCCGTACTGCAGCGAAAATTCCTGCAGGGCACGCGTGCCCGTGACCTTGCGCACCGCCACCGGCATGAAGGCGGATTCCAGCCACTCGGCCGGGAGCACACCCATGCCGGGCTGCGGCTTGTTGCTGACCGTGTTGAACATGCCCCGGATCAGCGCCGTCGCGTCGATCGGGGCACGACCGCCCGCCCCGGCGACGCCGGCCGCCGGGGTCCGGTGCGCCGCGTCCGGCCGGGTCCGCTGCGCGGCGCTCGCGTTCTCCGCGCGGCCCTCGCGCACGAAGAAACCGCGATTCTTGCGAGCCTCCACCATGCCTTGGGCCAGCAACTGGTCGTAGGCCGCCACGACGGTGGAGGGGCTCACGCCCTGTTGCAGCGCGCACTGCCGCACCGAGGGCAGCCGTGTACCCGGCGCCAGCAGCCGATCGCGGATGCGCTGCGCGAAGCGCGCCGAGAGCTGTTCGGTCAGCGATTGCGACGAGGCCTTGGTCAGCATGGGCGATTCCCGTGTGTATTGGCGGAATTGGCAATACAGATGTCAGACTGAGTTGGCTAACTGTACTGATTGTGTACTGGTGACAAAGACTACATTCATCCGCATGCACAGGTCAAGCCTCGCCTCATCCAGGACAGCCGGGCACGGCGCCGCGAATGCCCGCGCCCCGGGAAGCGGCACGAAGCCCGACGAGGTCGCGGGCCTGTGGCTCGGCCTGGCGGGGGTCGCGATCTTCGCGCTCACGCTGCCGATGACCCGGCTGGCCGTCGGCACGCCTGAGGCGCCGCAGATGTCCGGTGTGTTCATCGCGGTCGGCCGCGCCGTGGTGGCGGCGGTGCTGTCGGCCATGTTCCTGCTGGCGACCCGCGCGCCCTGGCCTCGCCGCGCGGACTGGTTGCCCTTGGGCATCGTCTCGGCCGGCGTCGTGCTCGGCTTCCCGCTGCTGGCTTCGGTGGCCATGCGCCACGTCGAGGCCGTGCATGCCAGCGTGATCATCGGTGTCCTGCCGCTGGCCACCGCCGGCGTGGGCGCCTGGCTTCACCGGCAGCGCCCCTCGACCGCCTTCTGGGCATGCGCCGCCGCCGGCAGCGCCCTGGTGGTCGCCTTCGCCATCCTGCGCTCGGGCCGCGCAGGACTGGCGATCGAGCCGGCCGACGCCCTGCTGCTGGCCGCGATGGCCTGCGCCGCAGTGGGTTATGGCTGGGGCGCACGGCTGTCGCACCACATGCGAGCCGAAGACGTGATCTGCTGGGCACTGGTCATCGCGCTGCCGCTCACCGTCCCCGCCGCGCTGCTGACCTGGCCACAATCGCCCCTACGACCCGCCGCCTGGTGGGGCTTCGCCTACCTCGCGGTGTTCTCGATGTGGCTGGGCTTCTTCGCCTGGTACCGCGGGCTGGCCCTGGGCGGAACGGTCCGCGTGAGCCAGGTGCAGCTGGTCCAGCCGTTCCTGAGCATGGCGTTCGCCGTGCCCATCCTGGGCGAGCCGCTGGACGCGGCCACGCTCGGCTTCGGCGCGGCGGTGATCGCGATCGTGTTCATCGGCAGGCGCTCGCCGGTGCGCGCGTCCGCCTGATGGCGCACTCTTACTGGGGAATCCATGAAACTGAACGACCTGCAACATGCCCACTGGCAGCCGGCGCGGCGCGCGGCGAAGATGAACCCGTCGGTCATCCGCGAAATCCTCAAGCTGACCGAGCGCCCCGGTGTCATCAGCTTTGCCGGTGGCCTGCCTTCGCCGCGCACCTTTCCCGTCGCCGAATTCGCCGTCGCCTGCGACAAGGTATTGCGCGACGACGGTCCGGCCGCACTGCAGTATGCCGCCAGCGAGGGGTACGGACCGCTGCGCGAAATGGTGGCAGCCCGGCTGCCGTGGCCGGTGGACCCGGCGCAGGTCCTGATCACGACCGGGTCCCAGCAAGGCTTGGACCTGATCGCCAAGATCCTGATCGACGCCGGCTCGCGCATCCTGGTGGAGGCGCCCACCTATGTGGGGGCGCTCCAAGCCTTCACACCGATGGAGCCCGAGGTCGTGAGCGTGGCCAGCGACGATGAAGGCGTGATCGCGGCCGACCTGGCGCAGCAGGCCGCCCCCCAGCGGCCACGATTTCTCTATCTCCTGCCCAATTTCCAGAATCCCACCGGGCGCACCATGACCGAACAGCGGCGCCAGGACGTGGCGCGCGCGGCGGCCGACCGGGGTGTGCCGCTGGTGGAAGACAACCCCTACGGCGACCTGTGGTTCGACGCGCCGCCGCCGGCGCCGCTGGCCGCCCGCAATCCCGACGCTTGCGTTTATCTGGGGTCGTTCTCGAAGGTGCTCGCGCCGGGCCTGCGCCTGGGTTTCCTGGTCGCGCCCAAGGCGCTGTACCCCAAGCTGCTGCAGGCCAAGCAGGCGGCCGACCTGCACAGCCCCGGCTTCAACCAGCGCATGGCGGCCGAGGTGATGCGGGACGGCTTCCTGGAGCGCCACGTGCCCGCCATCCGTGCCCTTTACAAGTCGCAACGCGACGCCATGCTGGCCGCGCTACAACGCGAAATGAAGGGGCTGGACGTGCAATGGAATACGCCGGCGGGTGGGATGTTCCTGTGGGCGCGGCTGCCGCGCGGAATGGACGCGGCCGAACTGCTGCCCCGCGCTGTCGACAAGGGCGTGGCTTTCGTGCCGGGGGCGCCGTTCTACGCCGGCCCGCCCGATACCCGCAGCCTGCGCCTGTCGTTCGTGACCGCGAGCGTGCCCGAGATCGACGCGGGCATCGCGGCGCTGGCCGCGGCGATCCGCGGTTGATCGGCGCCGAATCGGTCACCTGCATTTCGGGGAGCGTGCTGCTTTGAGCGCCAACTGCGTCGTCGACCATCTCGTGGTCGCCGCGGACACCCTGGGGCATGGCGTGCAGTGGTGCGAGGCCACGCTGGGCGTGACGCCCGGTCCCGGCGGCGAGCACCCGCTGATGGGAACGCACAACCGGCTGCTGTGCATCGCGACACCCGACTACCCGCGCGCCTACCTGGAGATCATCGCGATCCATGCCCAGGCGCCAGCGCCCGCGCGCAGGCGCTGGTTCGACCTGGACGACCCCGCCCTGCAGCACCAGGTGCGCGCGCGGCCGCGACTGGTGCATTTCGTCGCGCGCACGACCGACGCGCGGGCCGGCGTCAGGGCGCTTCGCGCGCTGGGCCTGGAGCGCGGGCCGTTGCTGGCCGCGCAGCGGGCCACCCCCGGCGGACTGCTGCGCTGGAAGATCACCGTGCGGCGCGACGGCCAGCGGCTCTTCTACGGCGGGCTGCCCACGCTGATCGAGTGGGACGCGACCCATCCGGCCGACGGCATGCCCGACGCCGGCCTGGGCCTGCGCTCGCTGCACGTCTTTCATCCGCGCGCGGCCGACTTGCGCGCGGCGCACCAGGCGATTGGCCTGCAGGGCGTCACCGTCGCGGAAGGGCCGCCCAACCTGGCAGCCGCGCTGTTCACACCCAAGGGCGTGGTCACCATCGAATCGGAGGGAACCTGATGACGACCCCTTGCATGAGCTTCACGCCCGGTGAACTCGAGGCGTCCCGGCGCACGGTCTACGCGGTGATGCCGCCCACCCCGCAATACGCCTGGCCCCTGCTGCGCGAGCGGCTGGGCATGACGGTCTGGGTCAAGCACGAGAACCACACGCCCGCCGGCGCGTTCAAGGTGCGCGGCGGCCTGACGTACTTCTCCGCGCTGGCGGCCGCGGGCGGCGGCGCGCACGGCGTCATCACCGCCACGCGCGGCAATCACGGCCAGTCGGTGGGCGTTGGAGCCGGCAGGTACGGACTGCCCGCCACCATCGTGGTGCCGCACGGCAATTCGCTCGAGAAGAACGCGGCCATGCGCGCGCTGGGCGTCACGCTCATCGAGCACGGGGACGATTTCCAGGCGGCGCGGGAACACGCGATGCGGCTGGCGGCCGAAGGCGGGCTGCACATGGTGCCCTCCTTCCACCGCGATCTGATCAAGGGCGTGATGACCTATTGGCTGGAGTTCTTCGAGAGCTTTGCGCGCGGCGAAGAACCCGAGGTGGTGTTCGTGCCCATCGGCCAAGGCTCGGGCTTTTGCGCCGCGGCCGCGGCGCGCCGCCACACCGGCGTCCGCTCGGCGCTGGTGGGCGTCGTGTCGGCGCACGCGACCACCTACCTCGACTCCTTCCTGGCACGGCGCGTGGTGGAAGCGCCCGTGAGCACCCGGCTGGCGGACGGCATGGCCTGCCGCATCGCGGATGAAGAGCCGCTGGAGATCGTGCTGCGCGAAGCCGAGGACGTGGTGGCCGTCACCGATGAGGAGGTGGCGCACGCGATGCGCGTGCTGTTCGCCGACACCCATAACGTCGCCGAAGGCGCCGGCGCCGCGGCCCTGGCGGCCGCCATGCAGCAGCGGGAACGCCGGCAGGGCCGCTCGGTGGGGGTCGCGCTGAGCGGCGGCAACGTGGACAGCGCGGTGTTCGCCGCTGTTCTGTCGGCCGGGCAACCGTCGCAACGGTGACTGGCCGGCCGCCCCGCGGCGGCCAGAATGTCGGCAATGGGAACTCTCTATCTGGTTCGGCACGGACAGGCTTCTTTCGGCGCCGACGACTACGACCAGCTCAGCGATCTGGGGCGCAGGCAAAGCCTGCGCCTGGGCGAGTATTTCGCGCACAAGGGCATCCACTTCGACGGGCTCATCGCCGGGACGTTGCGGCGTCAGAAGCAGACCCTCGAAGGCATTCTGCAGGGCATGAACCGCGCCGGCAGCGAGCACCTGTCATGGGACGGCCTGAACGAGTACGACAGCCAGGCGGTGATCGCCAGCGTCCATCCGCACAAGCTGGAAAGGCCGACCTCGCCCGAGATGTACCGGCATCACTTCCGGCTCTTGCGCGACGGGCTCGCGCAATGGATGGCCGGCGTGGTCAGCCCCAAGGGCATGCCCAGCTATGTCGATTTCGTGGCGGGCGTGGCCGGCGCGCTGGACCACGTGCGCGCCAACCACTACGGCAAGAACGTGCTGATCGTCACCAGCGGCGGCCCGATCGCCACCGCGGTGGGCCATGTGCTGGGCGCCAGCCCCGACGCCACGATCGACCTGAACATGCGCGTGCGCAACACCTCGATCACGGAGTTCGCCTTCACGACCAGGCGTCACATGCTGGTTTGCTTCAACGCCATTCCGCATCTGGACCACGTCGATTACGCCGGCTGGGTGACCTATTCCTGACGCGGGCCGCCGCAGGCGGCTTGTTAAACTGGCAGCGATGAATCCGACCGCAGCCCCCGCGTCCACGCAGTGGTGGGTGATCTGCCTGTGCGCCGAATGGTGCGGCGTCTGCCGCGAGTGGCGCGAGGTCTACGGGCAGCTCGCCGCCGCGCATCCCGATCTGCATTTCGCCTGGGTGGACGTCGAGGATGAAGCCCAGGCGATGGGCGACGTGGACATCGAAACCTTCCCGACGATGCTGGTGGCGCAGAGCGGCCACCCCCGTTTCTTCGGTCCGGTGCAGCCCTCGCTGCCGCAATTGTCGCGTCTGCTGGCGAGCTTGCGGGCGGAGGGCCCCGCTTCGGCCGTCAAGGACATGCCGCAGGCCTCCGCGCTCCTGGCACGGCTGGGCCCGGTACTGCTGGCCGGCGGTTAGCAACCGTCTGTAACCCGACGAGGTTTCGTCCTACACAGCCCTGCTTTTCTTCCTGACGAGCGTGGCAAGCGCATGCCCGCTCAATCGGGGGTGTGGTCGGCCAAGCGCCGGTCATGCTTTTACCCACCGTTTTTCAGGAGACCGAACATGGCACCTAGCAACCAGGGCGACCAAGGCAACCCGGGCGGAAAGCGCACTTCCAATCGGGGCTTCGCCTCGATGGACCCTCAGCGCCAGCGTGAAATCGCCAGCGAAGGCGGCCGCGCTGCCCACGAAAAGGGCACGGCCCATGAGTTCACTTCGGAAGAAGCGCGGGAAGCGGGACGCAAGGGTGGGCAAGCGCGCAGCGAAAGCAACCGCGCCGCGCGCGGCAACACTGGCAGCAGCAGCCGCTGAGCTGGCGCGGTCTGGCGCGCAGGCGCGCCCGGATCACCACTCCCCGATGAGACGCAGCCGCTCGTCGAGTGCGAGCGGCAATTCGTCGGCGCGCGGCGCAGGCGCGCGCTCAGCCGCTGGCGTTTCGGCTACGGGGGTCGGCGGCGGCTCGGCAGCCGGCCCACGGCGCAGCGGGTGCGGGGGTTGTATCGCTGGAAAACGCATGGCGGCTCCTTTCCTGTTCCCAGTGTAGGAACCGTCGTGTGAATCCCGTGTGACCTGAATCACCCGCGCGTGCGAATGTCGCTCGCGCGTGGGAGCGATACAACAGTTCAGCGGCTGCGCCCGGTTGCGGCTGCAACCGCCCAGTTTCCATGGGCAGGCCCGCAGCCATCCAGGAGGCCGCGCCCCCCTCAAGCACTTTCACCTCGTAGCCGCGCTTGGCCAGCAGCATGGCGGCCTTGGCCGCGGTCGCGTCGCCGGGACAGTCGCAGTAAGTCACGAGGGCAACGCCGTCGGGCACCAGCGCCGTCCCCTTGAACCATTCGCCGTCCAACGGCGCCTGCACGGCGCCCGCCAGGCGCGCGAGGTCGGAGCTGTCACGCGAACGCACGTCCAGCACGATCAGACCGTCGCCACCGTCCCTCATGGCCGCGAGCGATTCGGCTGTCAGCCTGGGCAGCTTGCCGAGCATGCGCCGCGCCACCAGCCTGCGGGCGAAGCGCCAGCCGATGTACAGGGCCAGCAGCGCGCCGATGACGAGCATCGCCGCGCTGCCCAGGCCCTCGAGCACCTCGACGGCCTGCCTGATCCGGCTGCGCAGGACCAGGCCGGCCGCGACAGCGCTGCCGGCCCACAGCGCGGTGCCGGCCAGATTCAACACCATGAAGTCGCGCAGGCGCATTCCCATCGCGCCCGCCAGCGGTCTTGCGACCGTGGAAGCACCTGGAATGAACTTCGCAAGAACGATGGTCCACGCGCCGCGCCGGGAATAGCTCATTTCCGTCTTGCGCACGCAGGTGTCGGGTGACAGCGAGATGCGGCACAGCAGGCCGACGACGGACCTGCCGTACTTCCTGCCCGCGAGGAACCAGAAAACGTCGGCGAGCACCGATGCGGCGGTGGCGGCCAGCAGCACCTGCGCGAGGTAGGACAGTTCGCCGGCCCCCTCGGCCCCCGCGAGCATCAGGAATGGCACGGCAGGGATAGGCGCTCCCAGTTGCTCCACGAACACGGCGAGGAACACGGAAAGCACGCCATGCGCGTAGAACAGCTCGATGATCTGGTTCATGAACTACACGGATCAAATCTACTGCCGGCGCCAATCGCCCGGGTGCTCGTGGGGACGCTCGCGCCCTGCGGTTGCGTTACTGCGCGGACCGGGGCGAGCCGGCCAGCAGCGCGCGGGCGCTGCGCGGGTGGGCGGCTGCCAGATAGGCGGAGCCGCTGTCTTCGCCGGTCATGGCGGCCACCCGGCCGCGCGAAGCCACGTACTCGGCCACCACGTCGGCACGGCTCCTGGCGCTCTGGAAGCCGCGCAGTTGGTCGAACGATTTCGACCAGGGGTTCACGCCCGACTGCTTGAACTGGGCCAGCTCGGCCTGCACCTGCGCGCGGCCGAGGGTGGACTGGAAAGCCGGGTTGTAGCTGTTGTAATCCTCGGCGAAGGCATTGCCGGCGGCGGCGGCGGCGATAGCGAGGGCGATGGCGATCTTGCGGTTCATGTTCATCTCCAAAATAGGTCGTTCAAGAAGGGATTCAACAATTGCCGGGAAGACCACGCTGGGTTGCCTTTTCCGGCTTGTCGGGGGCGATTCACTGATCTCGCTTCCGGCATGGGATGAATTCTGGGGACAACGCCGCATTTGAAAAACGGCCTGCGCGGGTATGCGCCGTTGCTGCAGCAGCAACAATCGGCGGCGGCGGGCGGTGGGGGTTAAGGCGCGGGCTGGTCGACCCGCGTCGACAGCGGCAGCGCGGACAATTCCTGCAGCATCAGGGCGAGCTGGCGGCCGGCCGCTTCGAGCACGGCGCGGCCCTTCTCGGGCGTGGCTGCGGCGGCGTTGCCGGCCGCGCCCTGGGCGTTGTAGTCCTGCATGTGCCAGCCGAGCTTGGCGCTGCTGCCGTTGCCCAGGATAGGGTATTGCGCGGCGCGGTCCTGCGAGCTCGACTTGAAATCACGCGCCTGCGCCATGGCCACGCGCTGCGGCTGCAATGCCAGCATCATCGAGGTTTCGATCTCGCCCGCATGGACGCCGAAGCGGTGCTCCTGCGCGCTGAACAGGCCCGTGACGGCCTCGCCCAGCGGCAGGTTCCACCAGCTGCAGCTGTACACGATCAGGTCGTAGTGCGTGCGCAGCTCGCGCGCCACGATGTCCATCAGGCTGACCTGACCGCCATGCGAATTGAGCAGCAGCAGCTTCTTCACGCCCGCCAGCGCCACCCCCATCCCGATCTCGGTCCAGGCGGCGATCACGGTTTGCGCCGACAGGCTGAGCGTTCCGCAAAAGCGCGAGTGCTCGGGGCTGTATCCGACCTGCTGGGTCGGCAGGAACAACACCGGTGTCCGCGCCGGCAGGTGCGGCAGGCAGGCGGCCACCACGCCGTCCACCAGCGCCTGGTCGACCGACAGCGGCAGGTGCGGCCCGTGCTGCTCGGTGGCCCCCAGCGGCAGCACCGCCACCGTCGTCGCCGCGTCGAGCCGGGCGAAGTCGCGCGTGTTCAGGTCAGCCCAGAAACGGGATGGGATGCTCATGCGCGCATCTTATCGCCGCGATGTCGCCGCGCGCGAGTATCGCGCCCGCGGGTTCGCGCGGCCATTCCGCGAAGGCGCTGATCGGGGCTTTACCGGTTCGACCGCAGGGCCGCCAGCGCCGCCTTGACGATGCTGGCGGCATCGACCCCGAAGAATTCGCGCAGGGCGGCGCGCGTGTCGCTGCGCCCGAAGCCGTCGGTGCCCAGGGTCAGGTAGCGGCGGCCGTCCGGGATGAAGGCGCGTATCGCCTCCGGCACGGCGCGCACGTAATCGCTGGCGGCCACGATCGGCCCCCGGCTCGCGGCAAGTTGCCGCGCCACGAAGGACACGGCCGGCGCCGCACCCGGCTCCATGCCCTGCCGCTCGCACGCGCGGCCGTCGCGCGCCAGCTCGCTCCAGCTCGTCACGCTGAAGACGTCGCAGCTGATCCCCTGGGCCGCCAGTTGCGCCGCGGCCTGGATCACCTCGGCCAGGATCGCGCCCGAGCCCATCAGGGTCACGGCCGGCGCTTGCGCGCCCGATGCCGTTGCGCCGGCTTGCGCGCCGGCGGCGCCCGGGTAATGGCCGAACTTGTAGCAGCCGCGAATGACCTGGTCTTCCACGCCGGCCGGCAGATCGGGCTGGGCGCAGTTCTCGTTCATCAGCGTGACGTAGTAGAACCAGTCCTGCTGCTCCACCAGCATCTCGCGCATGCCGCGGTCGATGATCACGGCCATCTCGCCCGCGAAAGCCGGGTCGTAGGCTCTGCAGTTCGGCACCGCCGCCGCCGCCAGGTGGCTGCTGCCGTCCTGGTGCTGCAGGCCCTCGCCGGCCAGCGTCGTGCGGCCCGAGGTCGCCCCGAGCAGGAAGCCGCGGGCGCGCTGGTCGGCCGCGGCCCAGATCGCGTCGCCCACGCGCTGGAAGCCGAA